>JALYJZ010000014.1 GCA_030775025.1 bacterium | reverse complement strand
GCCCGGAGCCGCTCGGCGTATCCGGCTTCCGCCAGCCAGTCATAGAGAAGTTCGTCCACCGGCCGTTCGCGGGACCGGCGGGCATAGGTCCGGATGTCGCCCAAGAGCTTTCCCACTTGCGGCGAATCCTTCTCCTGCCGGACCAGGAGTTCCCAGAGCGGTTTATGGTACCGCTTCATCTGCGCCGCGGCGGCGAACAGTGTGTCCAGCGGCACGTCGTAGATCGGTCCGGCCGCCAGGTGCTTAAGCGCCGGCGAGTCGTGGGGGTCGGCCACCGCCAACAGGAAGTTCACGCAGAGCTTCACCTCCGGCTGAGCGTAGAGCCGGCCGCTCCCTTCCGCACGGTACGGGATGCCGGCGGACGCGAGCGCCCGGGCGAAGTACGGCCCCAGCTTCTTCTGCCGCACCAACACCGCCATCTCCTGCCAGGGCACACCTTGCTCGTGGTGTTTTTCGAATCGCGCCGCCACGGCTTCCGCTTCGTCGGTGACCGTGGCGAACCGCAGGAACTGGGGCTCCGCGGTCTCCTGCACCGCCGCGGCGGTCAGGCGCTTGTCGAACCCGTCCTGCGTCTCCAACCGGTCGGGATTGTACCGGACCAGCCGGTAAGCGGCATCGAGGATCGGCTGGGAGCTTCGGTAGTTCTCGGTCAGCACGATCCGGGCCGGCCGATCGTGGCCGCGTTCGAACCGCTGGATGTTCCCAATGTCCGCGCCCTGGAAGCCGTAGATGCTCTGGTCGTCGTCGCCGACCACGGTGAGGTTGCCGCCCGGCCCCGCGATCTCGTCCACCAGCGCCGCCTGCGCGGGATTGGTGTCCTGATATTCGTCGACGAGGATCCAGCGGAAGACCTTCCGGAGCCGCGCCCGGATCTCCGGCTTGTCCCGGAGCAGCCGGAGCGGCAACTGCACCTGATCGCCGTAATCGATCAGGTAGTGCTCCCGTTTGAGCCGTTCGTACGCCGCGAACGCTCCCGCCACCTCGCGATGGCGTGCGAGCTTCCGCTCCGCGTCGGAACGCTCGTCCGAACCGGTGAGCTTCTTCGTCCGGGCCGCTTCCCGCTTCGTCCACTTCGCGTAGTCTTCCGGAGTCAGGTCTTCCGCCTTGGCGCGGTTGATCGCCCGCGCGATCTCCTTCAGGTAGGCCGCCGGGCGGCCGCGCGGGGAAAGGACCTCCAGGCCGAGTTCCTCGAGGTGATCCTCCAGGAAGATCACTTGCTCCGCCTCGCCGAGCAGCTGGTAGGTCGGCGGCAGGCCGAGTTCGAAGGAATATTCCCGGAGCAGCGCGTCGCCGAAAGCATGGAATGTCTGGATATGTTCGGGCAGCGCCGAAAGGCCAAGTCCGATCAACCGGTCGAGCATCTCACCAGCGGCCTTCTCCGTGAACGTGATCGCGAGTATCTCGTTCGCCGGCACGCCGCGCTCCTCGACCAGGTACGCGATCCGCTTGGTGATCACGTTGGTCTTGCCAGTCCCCGCCCCGGCGACGATCAGGAGCGGCCCCTCGCCGTGGGTGACCGCCCGGGCCTGGGCCGCGTTCAGGCCGGCGCGCGGCTTCGGCTGCTTCGGTTCGGTGGAGGCTGGATTCACCCCACCATTGTACCGGAGCGGCGGCGGCCACACGGTGCGCCAGCGCGGGATTTTCCCGAAACGAACGAGTAGTATGGCGGCATGGAACCCGTTCCCGAGCCGGCATCGCACGATCAATTACCCGACTGGGAAGTCGCCTGCCGACGTGCCCTGTCCGAAGCAGACGCGGAATTCGCGGTCCAGCTCCTGCGCGGACCGGGCGAAAAGGACCTGTCGAAGATCCTGCTGTTCCTGCAGGACGGACTGGAGGCCCGGGAAGGCCACGAAGCCGATCACTGGAATTCACTCATCCACGAGTTCAGCGGACGGCTGTTGGAGGATTTCGGCACGGGGATGCGCCCGGACGCGGCCCGGCTGGTCCAGGAAATGCGCAGCCGGGCGGCCGCCGATATGCTCCGCGAAAAGAATATGGAACGCTTCAGGCGGAGGAAAAGCCTCCCTCCTGTTTCTGCCGACGGCCCGGATACATACTGACCCCTACTCGAACAACCCGCCGCCGCGGTCGCCGGAGGCACGGCGGCCTTTCCCGCCACCCGGGCCGTGATGCGACCGTTCCGGCTCACGAACGTACCGCATGCCCTGCCGGGTCGTCCGCTGGAGCACCAGGTACGCCGCAGCGGAAGCAGCGGCCAGCGTGGCCAGGACGATCAGACTGAAGATGATGATCCCCCGCACCCGCTCGAACTCGGTCCCCAGGACGGCGCCGGCGTAATCGGACAGTCCCGGACTGAGTGCGCCGAGGCCAATGATCACGCAAAGCGCGACGAACGCGGCGAGTCCGGCGCGCAGGTCCTGCAGGCTCGGCGCCATCGCCGCGGTGATCGCCGAGGCCAGGTACGCGAACGCGAAGAACTGCCAAGAGGAGATCGACAGCTCGCCGAAACCGACGAACCCCGGCACCAACGCCAGAGCCAGAAGGTAGGTCGCGACCGCCGCCCCGAGGATCGGAGCTACGCTGATGATCCCGTCACCGAACGTGACCCGCGGCTCCTCGTGCACCACCGCCCCGCCGCGTGCATCGAACACCCTAATCTGGCGGATCCGCGCGCCGGTCAGGACGCAAGCCAGCGCGTGCGAATACTCGTGGATGATCACGCCCGGCGCGATCAGGAACCGGTACGTCCGCCCTACGAACACCCGCGCCAGGAACCAGTTGGCGGCGTACGACAAAACCAGCGTGGCCACGAGCAGACCGAGCAGTTGGATCCCGGGATTAGTGGTGATTGCTTCCATGGTGCCTAGCGGCCTGACCGGACGCGGTCAGATCCAACTCTTCAGCCACATCCGGCGGGCGTAGTCCGTGACGTCGAGGCCGACGCCCGTCCAGACCGGGTAGAAGTAGACGAATGCCAGCAGCGCCAGGACCAGGAACGCCAGGCTCTGCTTCCTGCCCCAACGCCAGCGCGGCCGGTTCGTGAGGGCCCAGGTCAGCGTCGCACCGCCGGCCAGGAGCGTCCCGACCGTGAACCAGACGACGTCCCCGCCGAACGCCGAACGCAGGAGAAGCCCGCCGAGCACGCCGTTCGCCGCCATCAGGCCGAGCCAGACCAGCGACTGCGGCCAGGGATCCTTCGGCCGCCACTGCCAGCTTTGGCCGAGGGCGTACGCCAGCGCCAGGATCACGAACGGCAGCGCCCCCGCGTAGTGGTAGATGAAGAGCACCCGGTCGATCACCGCCCACGGCGCGTAGTGCGCCAGCACCGCGAAGAGGACGAAGGCCAGGGCCAGGCTTCGCCGCCTGATCAGCTGCACGGCCGCGAAGATCACCGCCAACAGCCCGCCCCACCAGACGACGGGGTTGCCCATCGCGATGATGCCCTGCCACTGCCCCTCGACGACCTTGAAGTAGTACGCCACCGGCCGGATCATCGCCGGCCAGGTATACCAATCCGACCCGTAGGGATGCGTGGCATCCAGGTTGTGATGGTAGTTCCAGATCTGCTTGTGGATGCCGGCAGCGTTCTCGCCGGTCGAGTCGAACGGCACGTGGATCGCGAAGATCGCCGTATAGATGATTACCGGCACGACCACCAGCCACGCCACGTAATGCTCCGCCCGGAACAGGTTTTCTTTCCGCACCCCGAGGGCGGCCAGGAGCCGGTCGCCGGAGCGGACCTTGAAGAGCCGCCGGACCCGGCGGCGATCACGGAACGCGTATACCAGAAGCAGCCCGACTGCCGGCGCGATGAACGCCAGCGTGATCCACTTGAGCGAGAGTCCGAGTCCGAACGCCACTCCGGTCACGGCCAGCCAGCGGTACGCGGCCCGGCGGGTCTTCGCCTGCAAGCTGCTGAAGAACAGGAAGTAGGTCAGGACGTTGAAGAAGACGACGAAGCCGTCGAGCACGGCCGTCCGCGATTCCACGAGCAGGAATCCGTCGAGCAATGCCAGGATGCCGGCGAACGCCGGGACCAGCACTCCGCCGAAGATCCGTTTGGCGAGCAGGTACAGCAACGGGATCACCGCAGCGCCGAACAGCGCCGGCGCGAACCGCCACCCGAAGGAGTCGTTACCGAAGAGCCATTCCCCGCCGGCGATCAGGAACTTGCCGAGCGGCGGCTCCGCGTCGAAGAACGGCGTCGCGGTCAGGTAATTCTGCGCGAAGACCGCGAAATACGTCTCGTCGAAGATGATTTCGCCGGGGTGGCCGAGGCTCACGAACCGGAATACCAACGCGGCGAGCGTCAGCCCGCCGAGGATCCACCAGTCGCGGCGTGTCATCGTCCTCACCGCTTCAGCGTACCATTGCTCGCCGGCCGGTTGGCACCTGCGTTTTCCCTGACGCCCTGCGGCGGTATACTGTAGTCCGTTATGCCCGAAACGGACGGATTGGATTTCGGCGGCGACCACCCCGAGAACCTCCAGTACACCACCAAGGACGCACGGCTCCTCAACCAGACCGAAACCGGCATCGCCCGGGCGGTCGCTGAAGAGTCGGAAAACTTCCTCGAACGCCAGTACGGACGCGTCTATATCGTCACGGACATCCCCTTCACTAACGATGCGTACGACGTCGGCGAGATCATCACCGACACGTTCCAACGCGAGTTCTTCGGCGACCTCAACCGTTCCGTGGGCGACGCGTTCGAACATGCCCTGACCGTACTGAACCAGACCCTGGCGGACCTCGCCGCGGAGGGCCAGTCCGATTGGGTCGGCAGGCTCAATGCCGTCATCTCCGTCGTCCACGAGAACCAGATCTTCGTGACACAGGCCGGAAACGCCCGGGCCTACCTCGTCCGGGGCCACTCTTCCACCGACATCACCGAAGGCCTGTCCGAGCCGCCGGCCGGCGGCCAGACCGCGAAGACGTTCCTGAACGTCGCGGAGGGCGCGCTCGAGGTCGGCGACAAGCTGGTACTGGCCACGCCGGAACTGCTGGACCGGGTACAGATCCGTGACCTCCGCCGCACCGTCTTCCTACACCCGCCGCTGCGCACGATCCAGAAGCTGGCGGAACAGCTCACCGAGCAGCGGCCGGAACGGTTCGCTGCAGTGTTCGTCGAGCTCACCACCGTGGACCTGATCTCCACGGAAACCCTCTCCGACGAACCGAACGAGATCATCCTGTCCGCGCCGCGGCGGCACTTCGAATCGCTCCAGCGGTTCCGCCCGCTCCGGAAGGACACCCCGGCCGCCGAACTGGCCGACAAGGCCCGCAAGCGGTGGGAACGGGAACTCCAACCGCGGATCCAGCGGACGACGGCGGGACTGACCCACCGCGTCCGCTCCTGGCAAGCCAAGCGGAAGGGCGAGACGCCCCCGCCTCCGCCGCCGCGCCATGCGGCCGGCACTCCCGAGACGGATCACCCGAAGCCGCGGCCCGACCGTCCGGCAGCTGGCGGCGGTACTCCGAGCGCCGCGTTGGAAACGGCCCGGCGGCTCGGCCGACAAGCAGCCGAAACGGCCCGTCCTGCCACCCGGAAGGTCCGCGAGCTCTGGGATAAGAGCGGCATCCCCCGATCCGGTGCATGGCAGCGCATCTCGGGAACCGGACGAAAGATCACCGCACCGATCTACCGGCGCGTCGCCGCCCTCCCCTGGCGAGACCAGTTCGCCGGCGACAAGCGGACGCTCTACCGCAACCTGATCCTCGCCGGCGCGCTGATATTGGTCCTTAGCGTCGCACTCTCCGTAAACGCCGCCCAGAACCGCAAGGCCGAGGCGGACGTCCGCGAACGGATCGGGCAGGTCGAGGAGCTCCAGGCCAAGGCGGAAGCCAGCTTCATCTTCAAGGACGTGGCCGGCGCGCGGAAACAGCTCGCCGAAGCCCGGGTCCAGGCGAACGGGCTCGAGAAAGAGGGAATCCTGGAGAACGAGGTGGCCGAGCTCCAGAAGAGCCTGACCGTCTCGGCGGACCGGATCAACGTGGTGGTCCGGGTACAGGAGCCGGTCGCCGACTTCCGGGAGCAGGCGGACGGTCCGCTGATCTCGATGGCCCAGTCCGGTACCAGCCTCTACGCGTTCGGCAAGCAATCGCCGGTCGTCACCTTTAACCTGAACGGTAATGAGACCACCGTCGGCGAAGAGCCACCGGCCCAAAGCGCGGTCACCGGCACCGCGACGACCTCCAACGGCGACGTCCTCCTCCTGACCGACAAGCCGGCGCTGGTACAGCTCGACACCGCTTCCGGCGCGGCCGCGGAGATTGCACTCGGGACCGGCGGCACCTGGGAGCGCGGCACCGCGGTCGACACTGTCCAACAGAACGCGTACATCCTTTCGCCCGATGACGACCAGGTCTGGCGCCACACCCGGACCCTCTCCGCGTTCAACCGCGGCGAACCGTACTTTGACGGCGAGGTCGAGCTGAAAGGCGCGGTCGACATCGTGACCGGCGCGGCGGTGCATATCCTGAAATCAGACGGCACGGTGATCCGCTCCAGCGGCGGCGAACCCGCGAACCTGCCGCTCGCGAAGCCGCCCGCCCCGGACAACTCGCTCGACGGCGCGACCGCGTTCGCGATCAACTTCGCCGACGATCACCTGTTCGTGGCCGACCCGAAGCGGCGGCGGGTGGTGGAGTTCAATGCCGAGGGCGGCTACGTCCGCCAGTTCCGGAGCGATGACTTCGGCGACATCACCGACGTCGTGGTCGACGACAAGACGGAACAGCTCTTCGTACTCTCCGGCAACCGGCTTTGGCAAGTCGAATTGTAATGAGGCGGCCGCGGCTCGGCGTCGTCATCTACACCCACGACCGGGTCGATGACGCGCGGATCAATCAGGAGATTATCCGGAACGTCTGGGAAACGCCGGAGTTTTCGCAGACCGTTATCGTGCATGCGTACAACGGCAAGAAAGCCTGGTACCCGAAGCGCCACCTTGAAGACACGTTGGTCCGCCGGCTCAACCCCGGCCACCTGCCGGGGGCGTGCGACCTGATCGATGCGGGAATCAAACGGCTTCGGCGATATCGCAACATTTCCCACGTCGTGGTCTTGGCCGGTGATGCCTGGCTGCTCGATCCGGGTTACGTCAGCAGGAAAATCACCCTAATGCGGAAGCGGGGAAAGCCCCTGGCCAGCACCCCCTGGGGTACCGCGAAGCGACGGAGCATCTGGGACGTCGGCCTGGCGACGCAGTTCTTCATGTTCGAAACCGCATGGGCGGAGCGCTACCGCCTCTTCCCGCTCGACTATGCGGGGTTCGCCCGGAAGTACGAAGAGCTACTCCTCTACCGTAGCGGGAGCAGCGTGGCGGCCGAGAAGCTCCTGGTAACGCGTCTGCTCCAGGCCAGCTACCGTGAGCGGGCGGTCAACGTAGGGCGGCGGGAGATCGCCGAACGCCACGTGCTACACCTGACCGAGTGCGAGCCGGTACATAAGAATGAGCGGTGGGAGCGGTATCCTTACTATTCCAAAATCGGCTTCGTGACCCATCACGATCCCGGGCCGAAGCGGAAGATCCTAAAGCAGCGCGGCGTGTCACCGACCGGCCCGGCGATGAAGAAACTGCTGACCGCGAAGAACCTCGACTACTATAATCACGGTATCCGGCAGCACGCCGTACGGGTCGGCTAGAGCTTCTCCGGCAGTTCGATCCCGACCGTCTCGCCGACCTGTTCCAGCACCAGTTTGGTCGCCTCGACGAGCCGCAGCCGCGCCGCGGTAAGCTCCTTGTCGTCCGAGACCACGCGACACTGCTCGTAGAACTTGTGGAAGGCGTCGGCCACACCGAGCGCGTAGTGCGGCACCCGCTGGATCTGGTAATCCTCCGCCGTCTGGCGGACCACCTCGGGGAACGCCGCCAGCTCCTGGATCAGCGTGAATTCCGCCGATTCGGTGAGCTTCGTGAGGTCCGCGTCCTTCTTCCGAGCGCCGCGGCCGGCCTGTCGGAGGATTCCCGCTACTCGTGCGTACGCGTACTTCAGGTAATAGACGGGGTTCTTCTGGCTCTGCTCCTTGGCCAGGTCGAGGTCGAAGTCCATGTGGGTGTCCCAGCCGCGCATCACGAAGAAGAAGCGCGCCACGTCAGACGGCACTTCGGCGAGCAGTTCGTCGAGCGTCACGTACGTGCCGGCCCGTTTGCTCATCTTCACTTCCTGGCCGCCGCGGGTCAGCCGGACGAGCTGCGTGACGACGATCCGCAGCTTCCCCTCGAAGTGCTCGGCCTGCCGGAGGAACTCGACGCCCGCCTCCATCCGCTTTATATACCCATGGTGATCAGCGCCCCAGATGTCGATCGCCAGGTCGAAGCCGCGCCGGATCAGCTTGTCGTAGTGGTAGGCGATGTCCGACGCGAAGTAGGTCAGCTCGCCGCTCGAGCGGCGCAGCACGCGATCCTTGTCGTCGCCGTAGAGGCTCGTGCGCAGCCAGACGGCGCCGTCATGGCGATAGAGCGAGCCGCCCTCCTCGAGCAGCGCGAGCGCTCCGTCGAGCGCGCCGCGCTCGTGCAGCGAGCGCTCCGAGAAGAAGCCGCCATGAGCGACGCGAGCGCGGTCGAGCGTCGCCTGGATCTCCTCGATC
>JALYJZ010000013.1 GCA_030775025.1 bacterium | reverse complement strand
CCCATGCACGGCCGCCCGGAACCGAATCGCTTCCGCGCCGGAGATCGACAACGCCACCCGGTAGCCTGTCCGTTCATGCTCAACCTCCGTCAGCTGGTAATGAGCCTGCTCTGATTCCCCGTAGAACCGGACCTTCGCCGGCGTCAGGGAGCGCATGTCGCGCGCCCGCGGATCGTCATAGTTCAGCACGGCCACCCCGCTCGGTTTGAGCTTCCGGACCAGCCAGGCCTTCTCCTCGGTGATCTGTTCGATCGATTCGTAAAATTCACGATGGACGTTCCGGACGTTCGTCACCAGGGCAACGTCGGGACGTACGAGCGTTGCCAGATGGCGCATGTCGCCCGGCTTGTCGGCGGCCAACTCCAGGACCAGGACCTCGGGATAATCCTGGAGGCCGGCCAGGCCGACCAGGCCCTTCGCGAACACGATCGGCCATTCGACGGCCGAACGCGGCAGGCGCTGCCCGATGATCGTCAACGGTACGCCGATCTCCGTATTGTAGTTCCCTTCCGTCTTGCGGATCCGGTACCGCGAGGCAAGCATCGCAGCGGTCAGTTCCTTGGTGGTCGTCTTGCCGACACTGCCGGTCACCGCCACTACCGTGGGGCGGTAACGGAGCAGTGTCGCCCGGGCCAGCCAGCCCAGGAGCGTCACCAGGATGCGCCGCAGGAACCGCATCAGCCTGGGGGCACGTTATAGTACTGGAGCAAGTATTCCGCGAGCTCGCCGAACGTCGGCGCGGCCGACTCCTCCGCATACGTCACGCCCTTGGGACGGTCGATCTTCACCAACATCACGAACTTCGGATTCTCCGCCGGAGCGAACCCGACGAAGTTTCCGATCGTCACGCCCTCCTCGTACGCACCGCCCGAGGCGATCTGCGCCGTTCCGGTCTTCCCGGCCACCCGATAGCCGGACACGCCCGCCGGCCGGCCGGCACCGGCCTCGACCACCCGGACCATCATGCCGGTGATTTGCGAGGCCGCTTGCGCCGACACCGTCTGCCGTACGACCTTCGGCTCGGTCGCCTCGACCGTGCCGTCCCGGTGCTGGATCCGGTCCACGATATGCGGCTGTACCAGCTTACCTTGGTTAGCGAAACTCGCGACCGCGGTGATCAGTTGGATCGGCGTCACGGAAATGCCCTGACCGAACGACATGGTCGCCAGTTGCACCTCGCTCAAGCCGGATAACGGCGGTACGGAGGGCGTCACCTCCCCCGCTAACTCGACCCCGGACGGCGTACCGAATCCGAACCGTTTGATGTACTCATAGAACCGCTGACTGCCGAGGTGCTGCATCACCTGCACCATCCCGACGTTGTCCGAGCGCTCGATGACCTGCGTGGCGGTCTCGTTGCCGTACGGCCGCCGTTCGGCGTTGAAGATCTCCCGGTCACCGACCTTGATGGACGCCGTACCCTTGAACATCGTGTCCGGCGTGATCGCGCCCGTGTCCAGCGCTGATGCCATCACCACCGTCTTGAAGGTCGAGCCCGGTTCGTAGGTACCGGAGATCGCCTGGTTCGTGTAGTTTCCCACGTCGTAGACGGGATACCGGTTGGGGTCGAACGTAGGACGCGATGCCATCCCCACGATGCCGCCGGTGGAAGGATCCATCACGATAATGCTGCCGCCGGCCGCACTGAACTTTTCCATCGCCGCGTCGAGCGCTTCCTCGACCTTGAACTGCACGTTCCGGTCGAGCGTCAGCACGATCGTGTCGCCATCCCGCGGCGGCGTGTAGCTGGCCACGCCGAGCGCCAGCTCCTGGCCGGTCGCATTCTGCGCCTGGCCGACGGAACCGACGGATCCCTTGAGGATGTCGTCGAAGTAGCCTTCAATCCCGTATTGGCCCTCCCCTTCGTCATTTACGAATCCGAGCACCTGCGCCGCCAGCCGGTCTTCCGGATAGAACCGCGCCGGTTCGGGCTTCAGGTAGACGCCAGGTAACGCCAACGACTCCAGCTCTTTAGAGCGGTCGTAATCAACCGTGCCGAGCGGAGGAATGTACAACTTGTCGTTATTGATCTCCTCCAGCACCAGGTCCGGTTCGATCTCGAGCACCCGACCGAGTTCCTCGGCGGTCCGTTCCTTCTCGGTGACCTGGCTGGGAACCACATTGACCGCGAAGTTCGTGCGGTTGGTCGCCAGCGGGTACGTCGCCGTTCCCGACCCGTCCTTCACTAGGACCTGGCCGCGACGGCCGATCAGTTCCTTCTGTTGGTACTGCTGCTCCTTGGCCAACGCCTGGTAGGTCGGGTGCTCGAGCACTTGCTTCTGCACTAACCGCAGGCCGAGGAACGAGATCGCCAGCGTGAAGGCCAGGCTGAGGTATATCAGCCTGCGCCGTTGGGTGCCTTGGTGCGAGGATTCAGCCATTATCGTATGGGTTTGTTTATGCCCTTCCATTGTAGAGGACTGGGGGCCGTTCGGGACGCGTCTGGACACGAAAGGCAGTCCTCAGGTCCGGACCTCCTGAAGACTGCCGTCCGGTGCGTGGCTACTACGACGCGTAGGCGTTGGCCGCCGTAGCGCCGGCCCGAAGCCCCTGGTCGTCGCCGGACTTCTTGATCTGCTGCAATGATTGCAGCCGCGCCGCCTCGGTGGACAGCCGCTCGTTCTGGGCGGTGATCTCCGCCTTCTGGGCTTCCATCGCTTTCAGCTGCAGATTCTGGGTCGAGACCCGGTTGGACTGCACCAGATAGAAGAGTGCCAGTACGCCGAGCGCGACCACGAAGACGAAACGTACCGTGACCGGTCCGACCCGGACACCGCTCCGCCGGAGCGTCCGTTGCCGGGCTCCGATCCTCGTTTGATTCGTTGCGGTAATCGTTAACATGCGCTTTTCCTCCTGCTCCCTTTGATTGTTTAGTGTGTATGTTCACACCTTTTCCGCGACACGGAGCTTAGCGCTCCGGGCACGGGGATTCCTGAGCACCTCCTCGCGTGGCGCGGCGATCACTTTCTTGTGCATCGGCCGCAGCGCGGGTGCGCTCTTGAAATACCGTTTGACGATCCGGTCTTCCAGCGAGTGGAAGCTGATGACGAGCAGTCTCCCGTGAGTTGCCAGCGCCCCCTCAAGGGCCGGCAACCCGCGTTCGAGTTCGCCGAGCTCGTCGTTGACCGCGATCCGAAGGGCCTGGAAGGTCTTGGTAGCCGGGTGGATCTTCCCCCGGCGCGGGACCGCCGTCGCCACCGCCCGGGCCAGTGCCGTGGTGGTGCGCGGCTTCGCCGCTTTCAGCGCCTTGGCGACGCGCCGCGAGGCGCGCTCCTCGCCGTACTGATAAATCAGATCGGCGAGGTCCGGCTCCGGCGTGCGGGCGATCAGTTCCGCGGCGGTCGGCGCATCGGACTCCGGGTCGAACCGAAGGTCGAGCGGCGCGTCCGTCTGGAACGAGAACCCGCGGGCGGCCAGTTGCCAGGACGAGTAGCCAAGGTCGAGCAGGATCGCCTGCGGCGAGACGCCGAGTGCCAGCTCTGGCAGATCGGCGTAGCTTCCCTGCCGCAACGTGACCCGTCGGCCGAACCGCGCGAGGCGTTCTTCCGCCAAGGCCAGGCTCTTTGGATCGCGGTCGATACCGATCAGCCGGATCGCTGGGAACCGCTCCAGGAGTGCGGCGGCATGGCCGCCGAGTCCCACGGTTCCGTCCACGATCACGGCGTCGGTTTCTAACCGAGCTCTAAAATCAGGATCGTCAGTAAGGTGCGCGAGCGCCGCATCGAGCATGACTGGCTCGTGCGATGGCTCGGGTGCCTCAGACACCCGGGAAGCGATATTCCCGAAACGGTGCATATTGGTTTTAGCGTACCGCCTTCCGGCTGTCTGTGCGTGATTGGTAAGGTAAGTTTCCTTCGGGCGCCCCCTTGGAGCGCCCGAAAGAACGTTTTTTGCTTTTTCTTTTTGATCCCCGACGAACGAGGAGATAAAAGCGTTTTTGTTTTGCTCGCCGGCCCGCGTACGGGACCGGTTCAAAGCCTAAGGTTGTTAAATGCCGAGGTCGGTCAGCTCGGGACCGAGCTCGTCGAGATCGGTTTCCCGGCGCTGGTCGCGCCACCGGGCCGCGGGCCAGATTTCGACCCGGTTATACAGCCCGGCCACGACGGCCTCGGCAGGCCTGCCACCTTCGGTGGCGAGACCGGCGTACTCTCTGAGATGCGACGGAAGGAGGATCCTTCCCTGCCGATCAGGGGTTACGACGGTCGCACCAGCGAGCAAGGTCCGCTGTGCGGCGCGGGCTACTTTGGATGAGATCAAGGGTAACGCGGCCAGCTTTTCGGCCAGCGGCTTCCAGGACTCCTGGGTGAACAGGTAGAGGCACTTCTCGTTCCCCTTGGTCACCACAGCCCCTTCTTTCTGGAGCTTGGCTCGGAATTTGGCGGGCAGCGCCAGGCGTCCTTTCGCATCCATCTTGTGAACGTACTCTCCAAGGAACAGCGTGTGTGTGGTCGACCAGACGCCTGCGTCGGCGCCTTTTTCGATGTCTGCCTGGTGTTGCGTGTCTGTCATGACTTATCCACAGTTATCCACCACTTTTCCCCACTCATCACCACTACGCATGCATATTACACCACCTATCCCCCACTGTCTAGAGGAATTAAAAAACCGGATGTGCCTGGCGGACATCCGGAAATTGATGGGCAGAGTTCTATGCGTTGATCTTGCTGTCGAGATAGCCGGCAAGCTCGGTGATCTTCACCCGCTCCTGCTTTTGGGAATCGCGATCGCGGACCGTGACCGCCTGGCCCTCGAGCGAATCGAAATCGACCGTGCAGCAGAACGGCGTACCGATCTCGTCCTGGCGACGGTACCGCTTGCCGATCGAGCCGGTCACGTCGTAGTCGACCTGGAACCGCTCCGCCAGACCCCTCCGCACCTCGCCGGCCAGCTTCGCCAGTTCCGGCTTGTTCATCAGCGGGAGCACCGCGGCGGATACCGGCGCGATCGACGGCTTGAGCTTGAGTACCGTTCGCACGTCGCCCTTCTCGTCCGGTTCTTCAACGTAGGCATCGCAAAGCGCCGTGAAGACGATCCGGTCCACGCCGCACGACGGTTCGATCACGTAGGGCAGGTATTTCTCTCCCGCCGCTTCATCGAAGTAGGCAAGGTCCTTGCCGGACACCTTCTGGTGCTGCGTCAGGTCGTAATTGGTGCGGTTGGCGACTCCTTCGAGCTCGCTCCACCCGAACGGAAACTCATACTCGATATCGCTCGTCCCCGCCGAATAGTGGCTGAGCTCATCTTTGGTGTGCGGCCGGAGCCGGAGCTTCCGCTTGTCGATCCCAAGCGTCTCCACGTACCACCGCATCCGCTCCTTTTGCCACCACTCGTGCCATTGCTTGGCCTCGTCCGGCTTCGTGAAGAATTCGATCTCCATCTGCTCGAACTCCCGGAGCCGGAAAATGAACTTGCCGGGCGTGATCTCGTTGCGGAAGGACTTCCCGATCTGGGCAATGCCGAACGGGAGCTTCTTGCGGGTCGTCGCCTGGATCTCCTTGTAGTCCACGAAGATGCCCTGCGCGGTCTCGGGACGCAGGTAGATCGCCGCGTCGTCATCGTAAACCGGGCCAGCATGGGTCTTGAACATCAGGTTGAAGCTCCGCACCGCGGTCCAATCGGCCTCTTTCCCTTCCGGCGTCTTGATCTCGTTCTCCTGGAAGATCTTAGTGAGGTCCTCGTTGCTGAGCCCCTCGACCTTGAGACCGAGTTGGTCCTCGATCAGGTGGTCGGCGCGGTAACGCTTCTTGCTGATCTTGTCGTCGACCAGCGCGTCGGAAAAGTTCGCGGTGTGACCGGACGCCTCCCAGACCTTCGGATGCATCAGGATCGAGGCGTCGAGCCCGACCATGTTGTCCATCAGCTGGACGTTCGCCTTCCACCAAGCGTCTTTGATCCGCTGCTTGAGCAGCGCACCGTAGTGGCCGTAGTCGTAGGTACCCTGGAGGCCCCCGTAAATCTCAGAGCCGCCAAACAGGAACCCGCGCCGCTTGGCGAGGTTCGCGACCTTTTCCATAGTGACTGCCTGTTGCTCTTGCTTCGCCATCTGGTTCAGTCTAACGATTTCATCCGCGACCGACCAAGTTCAGGAACCGGCGGCTTTTCGGCTCACGTTCCAGCGTGTAGTGCACCAGCCGCTCCAGCAGGTTCGAGACTTCCCGCTGCACGGGCTCGCGGATCATGATGCCGGTCACTTCGGTGAACGGACGCTCGGAGAACGCCCGGAGGAGCTTCACGGCTTCGGGGCTCACGCCGATGGCGTCCGGCTCCACCGCGATACAACCCTTGCAGAGCACGCCGCCGAGTCCGGGGGAGAACGCGAGGTCGGCCGGGTACAGCTTCCGTCCACATTCCACGCAGGCGTAGAGGTCCGGCCGGAAGCCGGCCAGCGTGATCGTCTGCCACTGGTAGTAATCGGCCACCAGGCGCGGCGGATGGCCGCCCTCCAGCGCCGCGAACGCAGCCCGTACCAGCGACGGAACGCGCCGCGAGGCGTCTTCGTCGGCATTGAGCTTGCCGACCAGCTCGGAGAGGTAGCTCGCCACGGCCATCCGATCGAAGTCGGAGCGGATGCCCTGGTAATGGCTGAGTGCCTTGGCCCCGGCGATCACCGGCAGGTCGCCCCGCCCCTTCGCCAGCATGAGGTCCACGTACGTGAACGGCTCGAGGTGTCCGGCCAGCTTGGAGCGGATCTTCCGGACGCCCCGGGCCACCGCCCGGAGCTTGCCGCGGTCGTCGGAGAAGATCTCCAGGATCCGGTCGGCCTCGCCGACATTGATGGTCCGGAGCACGATGCCTTTGGTTTTGGTGAGACTCATAGAGATCGTTACGGGTCCTAGTCTACGGCAGTTTGCGCAGGTCTAGGTAATCGTGCAGATCCGAAGCCAGGAGGGACGGTCCCTTATCCGCTTCCGCCCGCTCGGACGCTTCCTTGACCGCCGCTGCCGCGTGCTTCGCCGCCTCAAGCGGCTCCAGGCCGCGCGCCAAGAGCGCGCCGACTACACCGGTCAGTACGTCCCCCGTTCCCGCTTTCGCCAGGAACGGCGACCCGCCCTCGACCTCGATAATCGTCTTGCCGTCACTGACGTGGTCGACCGGTCCCTTGGCGAGGATCGTCACGCCGAGTTCGGCGGCCAGTCCTTTGATCGTACCGTGGGCTTTCGCATCCGGATCACCGGCCAGCAGTCCGTACTCCTCACGGTTCGGCGTGAGTACAACTTTCTTGTTCTCGAAGAGTTTCTCCGGATGACGCTCCTCCGCGACGATCCTGAGCGCGTCGGCGTCGATTACCAGCGGACCCTTGAAGTCTTCCAGTACGGATTCCAGGAACTTCCGGGCGCCGCCCTCGGTCGTAAGGCCGGAACCGATCGCCACCGGGTATTCCCGGAACGGCGACAGCTCACCGAGGTGGTCCTTGTTGAACTCGGGACCCTCGAGTCGGATCGTCACCGCATCGGCATGGGCCACCAGGACCGCATCGGCCGCCCGGGCCGGAGCCGCGGCCACCAGCAAATCCAGGCCGGTCCGGAGCGCGCCGCCGGCCGCCAGCACCGCCGCCCCGGCGAACCGGGCGGACCCGGCCAGGAGCAGGAGCTTACCCCACTCCCCTTTCTCGAGCTTCTCCGGGCGCTCAGTGAGCTTCATATCCCAAGCCTAGCACGCCGCCAGCCGCGGGGCGGATCGTGACGGAAAACGCAGAGCGTTACTTTCCGACGGCCCGTTTGACGATCTCGCGGGCGCCGTCAATCGAGGTCTCGATGGATGAAGCGACCGCCTGGACGGCATCCTCGCTCACCTGCTTCGCGCCGTCGATCGCACCGACCACGGCCGCTTCGGTGGCCTTGCCGATGTCGCCACCGACCGACTGCACCGCATCGACCGATCCGCGCACCGCCGCGACACCGGCGGAACCTACGTCCTGGCCGGTCTCCTGCGCCGTCTTCACGGTTTGCTCCGCCACATCACGGATGCCCTGCTCCGTGTCGACCGCGCTGCCGGAAACCGCCTGCACGATACTGGAAACGACCTTCTGGGTGGCCTCTGCACCGGTGGCGCCGACTTCGGCCGCCGACTTCAACGCCGTGCTAACCAGCTCGGTCGGTACCTTCAGAGCCGTCCCGCCTACCTGGCCGACGCCTTGCAACGTCTCCGTGGCTACCCGCGTGACGGAATCGACCAACGCCACGCCGACATCACCGGCACCTTCTACGGCCCCCACCACAGCGTTACGAACATTATCTGCGATACCCATCTGGCCCTCCTTGTCTGTTCGTTATGTTTTTATCGCACCCGGCCCCTGCCGCGGCGACTTAGGGCTATGCTAACGCATCAAACAGGCATTGCAAGGAATACGGATAACCCCTGCATTACGCCGCATTTCCATGGCCTGCTCGCACCAGGGCCGGATTCTCTGATAAGCTAGAAAAATCCGGCCCATGAGAGGCCTAACGAGCCGCCTGGCGGCCATCTAAGGAGGAATATGCAACAGCGAATCACGTTTCTAAAGTCGGCGGCGCCGTTCCTGGCCCTCGGCATCCTGGTCGTGCCCTCGACCGCGCATGCGTACATTGACCCGGGGACGGGCAGCGTCATCATCCAGGCGATCATCGGTGGCG
>JALYJZ010000012.1 GCA_030775025.1 bacterium | reverse complement strand
ATTCCGTCCTTCAGTTCTACGCTTCGATTGAAACGGTGCCCGTCGACGTGAGCCGAGCATCCTTAGCTCGGGCTATCGAGGAACGAGAAGCGGCCGGCCAGGGAAACTGGCGGGAAGTCGTCATTGAACATGGCGGATCTATCGTCGAGGTTGACGCCGCTTAGACGCGTCCGGCGAAACCGTTCTGAATCCAATAAAACGACCCCGGCGCCTCTCGCGAAGCGCCGGGGTTTCCTTGTGCCCTGGACCGGGTATTGAAGACCTGGTGCGACCAGGTGGGTGTCCGCAGTCGTAGCCGCCACGGCGACCGACAATCTAGGATTCCCGTTGTATTGACGAAGGTTCAATACAGCCGGTCGGGCACCTTTATTCTAGCGGCGAAGAACGCTGATGTCCTTTGGATTTCCATACAAAACCCGTTTGACTATACTGTCTACAGTTGATAGGTTAAGCTATCCCCTACCGTCGCACCCTCCATGCCAACCCCTCCACAGAGCGAATCCCCTTCCGCGGATGTCATAGCTTTCCGCCGGGACCTTGAATCACGCGTACACGGGGACGGAGAATTCCTGAAGCCTCCCGAGGGTCGTCAGTTCGCCCATGAGTTGATCCAGTCCTTGGACGGCCGCCTCAGTTCAATCTATGAACGGCTTGCCGGAGACGCTCCGTCACACGAGTTAGCAGAGGACCTCGAGGTCGCGATGGCCTTGGTCGAGAGCCACCGATCGGACGGGAGGCACGGCAGCGCTCCCACGCTGGCACAAAACGACACGTGGAGAGCATTGTACGCCGAGGCTACCGTCGAAGGGCTGGCGGCCTGCGGCGTGGATGATGAGCAGGCGGCCGCGTACCGGCTTCAAGCAGCCGAGATGTACTTCGGAAAAAGCCGAATCAGCGCGATACCACTCAATGCCCTGGCAGATAAGTTGCCGCGCGGGGTCGTCGTCCGCCAGGGAAGAGATCTCTTGGAAGTCCTGGGGGGCCAGGAGGGTCTGGATTCCAGGGAAAGCGAAGCCTTAGAAACCGCGCGCGCTACGTTAGCCCAGGAGACAGAACATCGCTACTCAAGCAGGCTGGCACTGGAGTTCACGAGCGAGCTTGCACGTGTACCGTTTACCGATGAAAGGGCGGTCGGGTACCTTACCGCCATCCACCGGATGGAACCGGCAGAGACGCAGGGGAACGTCTGTTACATCGCGGAACGATTGGCCGAAGCGGGCCGGCCGGATCTCGCGGCTCGGGTGGCACAAGCGGTCCTCAGCTACAAGGGCGCGGAAAACGGGACCGACGCAGCCCGGATGATCGGTACCATCCTGAAGCACGTGGCCGAAACGAAAGTCCCCGAGATGACTACACCAGCCCCGCCGGGAATGCCTTCACGAAGTAGCTGAAGACGGCGAGGATCGGATCCAGGATCACGCCGAGGATCCGCGAGTTGAAGGCGATCGCGAAGAGGAAGATGCCGATCAGGAGCACCGGCCCGACCCGGAGGTATTCCTGGTACGCCGGCTGGAACCGCCGCGGCACGAAGATGCCGATCGCCTTGGAGCCGTCCAGCGGCGGGATCGGTAGCAGGTTGAACGCCGCCAACAGGATGTTGATGTCCGCGACGATCGTCGTGAACCGCAGCCAGGTCTCGTTCATGACGGTGATGTCGCCGCCGGTCAGGTCGATCAATCGCAGCGGCACCGCGAAGATGAACGCCACCAGCAGGTTCGTGACGATGCCGGCGATCGAGACGTAGAAATCGCCGAGACGGCCGTCCTTGAAGAAGCGCGGATCCACCGGAACGGGCTTGCCCCAACCGATGCCAGCCACCAGGAACAGGAACGAGCCAGCCGGATCGAGGTGCGCCTTGGGGTTAAGCGAAACCCGGCCTTCCCTCCGCGCGGTCTGGTCGCCCTGCCGGGACGCCACCCACGCGTGCGCGGCCTCATGCACGCAGAGCGCGATCAGGATCGCGATTAGCACGAATCCCGCGTCGAGCGGCGACTGCAGGAAGTAATCGAGGATGAAGATGCCGGTCATGGGTTCCAGTATAGCTTGCGGACTTGACGGTTCCGACCAACGGGCGGATAAAGGAACGTCGTCCTTTCCCATGACCCAGACCCGACCCCAAGGAGAACTGTGTCGAACATCCAAGCCGTCGGCGGTTGGATCATCATCTGCAGCTTCCTGTTGATCCTGGCGATCTCGCCATCCCTGTTTCCCAAAGCGCTCAAGTACGACAGCAATCGGGAGATCATGCAGCTCTCCCCACGCTTCACCCGCTACGTGTCCCTGCTCGCACTCCTGCTCTTCCTGGGCGGCCTGGCGGCACTGATCTGGGGTTAACAACACGACGGAGGGGTCCCACGGTTCAACGCGCTTCGGCGCCGAAACGTGACCCCTCCTTCCCCCTGAGCGCATCTCGCGGAGGTGCCCTGAGGAGGATTTATGATCGGAAAGCCAGGACGACTGGTTGTGAGTCCGGCTACCGACTGGTATAAAGAAGCGTCATGGAATTCCATGGCGGTTCTTTAAAAGGCCTTTCGAGAGATCAAACTGCCGGGAATACGCTCGTCAGTTCCGTCTCTCGAAAGGAGCGTTATGTACTTCGGTATCGATGTGGGTGGCACCAGTATTCGGGTAGCGATGTATGAAACAGTCGCGGCGGGCGAGTTGCCCGAGGAGGTCGGTCGCGAGGAGATGGCAACCAGCCGGGATTTCGCAGTCGACGTCTCGGCGATTGGCGCGACGGTCCGCAATATGGCCGGAGGTACTCCTGGGGCCATCGGCATCGGCGTGGCCGGCAGGGTTTCGCCGGACCGGAAAACCCTGATCGGATCCGGCAACCTCGGCGACTGGGTCGGCCAGTCCCTGGTAGACGAGCTGGAGGCGCACTGCGAGTGCCCTGTCGTGCTCGGTAATGATGCCGAGGCCGCGGCGATGGCGGAGGCCCATTATGGCGCCGGCCAGGGCCGGGAGTTCTACCTCCTGATCTGGGGAACCGGCTTCGGAGGATGCCTGATCCGGCAGGCCGGTCGCCGGGGTCCGGTTCCCCTTCCCGGGGAGCCCGGTCACCAGCTCCTGAGCCTGGACGGGCCAGAGTGTGGCTGCGGACGACCCGGGTGCCTGGAGGCGTACGTGGGCGGCGGGTGCATTACGAAGCACTTCGGTCGCGTACCGGCCGAACTCACTCCGCGCGAGTGGAACGAGGTGATGGGCTGGATGACGATGGGAGTCACGAACATCGTGACGATCCAGCCGGTGCCGCTCATCGTGTTCAGCGGCGGTGTCGCATACAACCAACCGCACCTGCTCGATGAGCTCGGTAAGCGACTGCAACACACCATCACGGTGGTCGAGACGCCCGAGGTCAGATTGTCCGCCTTGGGGGAAGACACCGGTTGCCTCGGCGCCGCGTCGCTCATCGACCTCCACCCCAGTCACCACGCACTCTGATTACACGAAGTACCCGGGGGAGTCCGATGTCGAATTCACATTCTTCATCGCTCCCCCTCCCCCTGAGCGCATCTCACGGAGGTGCCCTGAGGAGGATTGGGCGTTATACTATTCCGGTATGCGTACTTCAGCACATCCGAAGAACAATCGGCGCGGCGCCAAGCGGCGGGCGTTGGCCAAGCTCGGCATCGTCGAGAAGCGGCCGCAGTCCGGCCATAACGTTTCGCACGCCCAGAACAAGACCAAGCGGCTGTTCCGCCCGAACCTCCAGAAGACGAAGATCCTCGTCGACGGCAAGCTCGTGCGCGTAAAGCTCGACGCCAAGACGATCCGGAACCTCACCAAGCTGCAGAAGGACCGCCCGGAACCGACCAAGCCCAAGAAGCGGCCCGCCGCCAAGCCGGCGAAAAAGGCTGCGGCGAAGAAGTCCGCGAACGCGAAGAAGTAGCCCGCCGGGTTTTCCGGCGTGCGGCGTTCTTACCGCCGCGCCAATTCGTCGTCCGGCTGCTCGAGGTAGTTCGGCGAGGAATCTTCCGTCCAAATCCGTCCCTCGACGCCATCATGCTTGCCCGAGACCCGTCCCGACGCACCGCGGAGCCATCCCCAAAGGTCCTTCACCGTCGAACCGACGCCTTTGGTCACCGCGAACGTGCGGCGATCCGCGGGCAGGAACGGCAGCTCCTCACCCGTAGATGGCTGATCCAGCCCCGTATCGGCCGCCTTGGCCGTGACCGGCGGGGTTTCCGCCTTACCCGTACCCAGACGCCCGCGCAGCTCCTCGAGCCGTTCAGTCAGCAATTCCGCGTCGGCCATCAGCCGATCGTACGTCACTTCGGCCAGATACCCGAGGTCGCGCGCGACCAGCAGCGCGTACTTCGTCTCCTCAAGCGCCGCCGCCGCGTCGCTGGCGTGTCCGGAGAACGTCGCCGCTTCCTTCCGGGCGTGCCCCGCCACGATATTCGAAGCGACCTTCATCGCGCCGCCGCGCAGCATCGGCACCAGGCCTTCGCGCTCGTCGTGTGGCAACCGGCTGGACACCTTGTAGAGGTCGAGGACGAACCGGTGGGCCAGCTTCCAGGTCCCGACGGCATGCTGCGTCAGGGACGGCTGGCCGGAAGTAGTTCCTTGCCCATACGGAGTTTCATGCGGGTGCAGCGGTGATTGGTTCATACGTGCTTTCGATTGTACCCGATTACGGGTTCGGGAAAACGACCACTAGGGAATCGTCCTCCGGAAGGTCCGACGGCTTCAGCTTGAACAGCTTTTTCTCGAGTTTCTGGACCTTGCCGCCGGCCTGCTTCAGGAAGTCGTCCACCGGCTTCAGCTCCTTGATCTTCAGTTTCGGCACCTGGTAGTGCATCGGGATCGTGATCCGCGGCTGGAGCCGTTTCGTCACTTCCGCCGCGGCCTTCGCGTCGATCGTGAAATGACCGCCAACCGGAATGAAGAGGACGTCCACGTCGCCGAGCTGCTCGACCGTCGCCTCATCGAGTCCGTGCCCCAGGTCGCCGAGATGGACCAGGTGCACCCCGTCCATGATGAACGAGAAGATCGTGTTCCGGCCGCGCTCCGCGCCTTCCTTGTCGTCGTGGAAGGTCGGGATGCCCTCGATCATCACGCCGGCGGATTCGTACTCGCCCGGGGTGTCGACCACGTACGGGTCGCCCTCCACGGCACCCACGTTCGTGTGGTCATAGTGGTCGTGCGAAATCAGCAGGATGTCGGCCGTCAGCTTCGGATCTTTCAACCCGATATCGGCGAACGGGTCGATCGCGACGACCGCGGACGTGCCGCGGACGGTAAAACAGGCATGGCCGTGCCAGGTAATGTCCATCGCTATCCAGTATATCGCGGAATCGTGGTGATGTATCGTGGGTACATGACGATCGCCACCGCAACCAGCCATGTGATCTCCGGCACGACCGGCCGCTCCGACGGCAATTGGCACGTGGACCGGCTCTCCCGGCAGCTCGACAGCCTGGCCGCCCTGCTCGCGCGGCGGCACGGCAAGGCGCCCGAACGCGTGGTCTGGCTGGAGCAAGTCCACGGCGCCCAGGTGGTATCGGTGGGCGATACGGAAGAGGGCGGTCTCGGCCGGGCCGACGCCCTGATCACCGACCGTCCCGACGTGCTCCTCACCGTCCGCACCGCCGATTGCGTCCCGGTCTTCCTGGAATCTCCCGAAGCAGTCGGCATCGTGCACGCCGGCATGGCGGGCGCGCTCAAGCAGGTCTTCCCTCGCGCCGTCCGTGCGATGCGCCGCGAGTACAAGATCCGCCCCGAAGACCTGACGGTCCGCTTCGGACCGCACATCTGCCAGTCCTGCTACACCATGTCCGAGCGCAACCTGCAGTTGCTCGAGCGGTACCCCGAAGCCAAGCAGCACCTGAGTGCCCGCGGTGACAAGCGGCTCTTTTCCCTGGTCGACCTGCTCACCGTACAAGCGGGTTCCGTCGGGGTAGGACGGATCGAGATGGACGCGCGATGCACCTTCCACGGCGAGGACCTGTTCTCGTCACGACGCAACCACGACCATCGGTTACTGTCGTACATCATGCTCACGCGCACGCCGCGGAATGCTTGAGACGCCGCACAGCGTCGTCGGAGCGGCGGTCGGAGCGGCGACGGGCAACCCGGTCGCGGCCTTTCCCGCGGCAGTCGCCTCGCACTTCGCGGGCGATGTCGTGCCGCACTGGAACCCGAACTTCCCGTTCCGATCCAAGGTGCTTTACGCGTTCGTGATCGCCGACTTCGTGATCGCCGAAGCGCTCGCCATCCTGCTCTGGTTCGCGTTCCCGGACCGGCCGGAGATCGCGATCGGGGCGTTCGCCGGGACGGTTCCCGACATCATCCTCGGCGTCCGGTTCCTCTTCCGGGTCCGATGGCTCCGCGGGTACGAGCGCTTCCATGGCAAGCTCCACTGGGAGGTGCCGCTCCGGTACGGCCTCTGGCCGCAGCTCGTCATCACCGCGTTGGCCGCGGGATACCTACTGACGTTGTAGCGCCGTCAGCCGCCGGAGCGGAATCAGTATTTGACCGGCTGCCGGATCTGGATGTTCAGTTCGTCGATCACGACCTTCTTCGGATCGGAGAGCATCAGGGTCAGGAACCGGTCGAACAGCTGGGTGCGGTACGCGTATTCCGTCTCGCTCATGATCGTGTAGCGGATTTCGCCGTGCTTCTTCTGCAGTCCCTTGAGGTAGTCGGAGAAGAGATCCTCGTCCGGTTCGCCGACCACCAGCAGGTCGGCCGGAGCCTCCTTGGAGCTGACGAACTTACCGTTCTGCACCAGCAGCTTGACGCTACCGATCGACGGCGGCGGGGTAGGCTCGCCCGGCAGCGTGCCGAGCACCTGGCGCTGGGAGACCTCCTCATGTTCCGCCGGACGGCTCGGCTCGTCGGCGAACAGCAGCCGGAGTTCGCTGATGCCCGGCGCGGACTGGTCCAGCCGGTAGTAGAGCTTGCCCTGGCTCTTCTTCTTGGTCACCAGGCCGGCCGTCTCGAGGTTACCGAGCTCGTGCCGGATCGCGTTGATGTGGTCCGAGAGCATCCGCGTCAGTTCGCGGACGTAGTATTTCTGCCCGGGATCCTTCAGGAAATGGCGAAGGAGCTTCACGCGGGTCTTGGAACCGAAGAGGATGGTCAGTTGTTCGTTCGTCATCGCTCGTTACCTACGACACCGTAGCATATCGAGCGCCCTGCGAATAAGCAAGTTGGTCGGGACTGAGCAACGGGGTTCCGTCCCACCGCCTACGGGGCTTTCACTTGTTCAGTGAAGTACCGTCCGCGTTCGGTGTAGTTCGGGAACCAGCCGAAGCTGGCCGCTGCCGGAGAAAACAGGACGGTGTCCCCCGGTTCGGCATGGCGCCGGGCCAGGCGTATCAGGTCGCTCTTGCGTGCTGCGGCAGTGATGGGCGGGACCGGCTTGCCCGACCGTCGTGCCGCCGTTCGGACGGCCCGCGCGATCCGGGCACCCTCCGGTGGGATCGTTATGAGCGCCCGCACATTCCTGGTAAGGATGGTCCGCGCCAGCTCGTCGTACGGGAGACCCTTCTTTGCGCCGCCCACGATCAGCACCAGGGGAGTATCGACGCTTTCGATCGCCGGGATGGCCGCGGTTGGATTGGTGGCGTAGGAATCGTTGAGATACCGGACCCCCTTCCTGGTCCCGATATATTCGAAATGGTACGGCAGCCCCCGGAACCGTTTGACGGCCTTTGCGATGACCTGCGGCCCGATACCCAGGGCGTCAGCCACCAGGCTCGCCGCGAGGACGTTCCGAAGGTTATGGGTGCCCGGTACCGCGATGTCCGCGACCCGGACCATGCGGCGGCCCCGGACGACCACCCAGCCGCCTTGGACCGACGCGCCGCGAGGCACCGCGTTCCGCCCGGAGAACCACCACACCCGTCCCAGATCGTCGGCGAACGGCCGGCTCCCCGGATCGTCGGCGTTCAGGATCGCCAAGTCGGTGCGGCGCTGGTATCTGGTGATCGCGCGCTTGGCGGACCGGTATTCCCGGACGCTGGCGTGGTGGTCGAGGTGATCGGCGGTCACGTTGGTGACCACGGTGATCGCCGGTGACTGCGTGAGGTCCTGCAGTTGGAAGCTAGAGAGTTCCAGCACCACATGGTCATCCGGCCGCAGGCGATCCAGGAAATCGAGTGGGGACATGCCGATGTTACCGCCCAGGTAGGTGCGCTTCCCGGCCGCCTTGAGCAGCTTCGCGATCAGGGAAGCGGTCGTGCCCTTGCCTTTGGTACCCGTGACCCCGATGATCGGCGCCGGGCACCGCTCGAAGAAAAGCTTGGTCACCGAGGTGACGGCCACCCCGCGGCGGATCGCCTGCTGGATCCGCGGATCACGATACGGACGGCTCTGGGTCCGGACGACCACATCGAAGTCGGTAAAACGGTCCGCATGCCGCGGTCCGAGCCGGAAGTCCGTAACCCCGTAGTCCCCGAGCTCCCGAATGACCGGCCCGAGCGCCGCGCGGGTGCGCCGGTCGCATACCGTAACAGCGGCACCGTGCCGAGCGAGCCATCGGGCCGCGGAGGTTCCTTCCACCCCCGCCCCGACTACCGCGAACCGCCGCCTGCGGACGTCGGTGACCGGACGACGCGCCATTACGACACCGGTTGGTTCTGGAGGTAGATGATCTCGAACGCGAACGCCACCCAGGCCAGGAC
>JALYJZ010000011.1 GCA_030775025.1 bacterium | reverse complement strand
CTTCTCAAGGTCGCTGAACTTCTGGCGGTCGCCGGAGAAATACAGCTCGACCTGGCCGGTGGGGCCGTTCCGATGCTTCTTGATCATGATGTCGGCGATGTTCGGACGGTCCGAATCCTTCCGGTAGTAGTCGTCACGGTAGATGAACATCACCACGTCGGCGTCCTGCTCAATCGCACCGGATTCCCGAAGGTCGGAGAGTTCGGGCTGCTTGCGGTCACGCTGCTCGACCGCCCGGGAGAGCTGGGAGAGCGCAAGTACCGGGACCTTCAGTTCCCGGGCCAGTGATTTCAGCGCTCGGGAGATCTCCGAGATCTCCTGCACGCGGTTGTCGGACTTCCTGCCGCCGGCGTCCATCATCTGCAGATAGTCCACGATCACCATGTCGAGCCCCTGGGTGGCGTGGAGCCGCCGGGCGCGAGCACGCATGTCCATCACCGTCAGGGCGGAGTTATCGTCCACGAATATCTCGGCCCGGGAGAGCGCATCCATGGCGTTGGCGATCTTCGCGAAGTCGCGCTCGCCGAGCAGGCCGGTCCGGAGTTTCCAGGAGTCGATGCCCGCCTCGAGCGATACCAGCCGGTCCACGAGCTGGTCGGCGCTCATTTCCAGGCTGAACATGCCGACTTTCTTGCCGTGCTTGACCGCGGCGTTCCGTGCGATGTTCAGCGCCAGGGTCGTCTTACCCATCGAGGGTCGGGCGGCCAGGATCACCAGGTTGGCCGGCTGGAGCCCGGAGAGCTTGTTGTCGAGGGACTTGAAGCCGGTGGGTACGCCGTGGAGCTGGCCGCGGTTCTGGTGCGCCAGGTCGTAGCGCTCGAACGAGTTATCCAATTCCTGCGTCAGCGTGGTGAAGTCCTGCTTCGCGAAGTCCTGGCCGACCTCGAACAGCCGCTTTTGGGCGAAGTCCACCAAGTGCTTCACGCTCTCGAAGTCCTCGCCGAACGCCTTGTCCCGGACTTCGCCGGAGACCGCGATCACCTGCCGCTGGATCGAGCTTTCCTCGACGATCTTCGCGTACGCCGGCAGGTTCGTGGTGGACGGGACCGAGCTGGTCAGGTCGGCGAGATACGAGGCGCCGCCAATCTTCTCGATGACGTCCTTCTCCTCGAGCCGGTGCGTCACGGTGAGGATGTCGAGTTCCTGGTTCTTCTTGAAGACGTCGAGCATCGCCTCGAAGACGAGCTGGTTGGCCTTGCGGTAGAAGTCGGTCGGCTGCAGCCGGTCGACGACCAGTTCCATCTTCTCTTCGCCCTCGAGCAGGATGCTCCCGAGCACGGCCGCTTCGGCTTCCACGTTCTGCGGCAGCATCGGCCCTTGGGCCTGCATGGCAGCGGTCGTCGGGCGGGATTCGGCGCTCATTGTACCTCCGCCCCGTCGAACGTCTTCAGCGCGTCCTCGAAGAGGTCTTCCGAGGCTTCGGCGAGCCGCAGGTCCAGCGAAAGCTTCTTGCCCGCGAGTTTCTCCAGTTCCCCTTCGACCGCCCGGCGGGTGGCTGGGTCGTCGAGCTTGCTCAGGAAGAACTGCGACTGCACGGAAAGCGTGAGCGTGTCCTTGGCGAGACGTGCCGCCCGGGTCTTTTGCAGGCACACGGAGAGCGAGTACCGGTCCTTGGTCGCGGTCAGGAGCTTTTCCCACAGGTCCTGCGCGCCCTTCGGCGGGGCGCTTTTGGCCGGCGAGTCGGCGGCGACTTCGGCCGGCGTCGTTTGTCCCGGGACGTCCGGCGCCGGCGCGGCGGAAGCCGGAGCAGCCGTCTGCTCCGGTCCTCCGGCCGCGTTTCGTGTTGGTTTGTGTACGGATGGAATGGGACTAGCCGGAGCCTGGCTGGCCGGAGCGGCCGTACCGCTGATGAATTCAATCACGGCGACCTCCAGCGGGAGTTCGGGAACCGGGCTGTCCTTGGCCCACTCGCCGGCGGCCAGTAGGAGCTTGAACGCCCGGATCAGGTCGGGAGCGGACCAGTCGGCCTTTCCGGCGGCAGCCTGGTGCAGGCGCTCCCGGAGCCGGCCGACGAATGCCGTCCGGAACACGTCCGCCGCTACGCCAGCACGGGCCGCCTCGTCGATAGCCGCGAGCGCCGCGGACTGGTCATGCCCCTGCACCGCCGCCTCCAGCGCGTCGAGATGGACGTCACCGGCGATTCCCAGCGCGTCACGGGCCGCTGCTGCGGTGACCGTGCCGCCGGAGGCAGCCAGCGTATCGAGCATGGAAAGGGCGTCCCGGAACGAGCCGGCGGCGGCCCGGGCGACGACCTCGAGCGCGTCCGGCTCCACCTTGAGCGACTCCGCCTTGGCGACCGCTTCCAACCGTGTCCGGAGGGTCTGAGGAGTGGCCGGGCGGAAGTCGAACCGCTGGCACCGGGAACTGATCGTAGCCGGCACCTTCTCCGGTTCCGTCGTCGCCAGGATGAACGTCACGAATTCCGGCGGTTCCTCGAGCGTCTTGAGGAGCGCGCCCCACGCCTCCTTGGTAAGCATGTGGACCTCGTCGATCAGGTATACCTTCCGCGAGCCGGTGGTCGGCGCGATCCGTACCTTGTCGCGCAGTTCCCGGATCTCGTCGATGCCACGATTGCTGGCCGCGTCGACTTCGATCAGGTCCAGGAACGATCCGCTCGCGATGGCCGTACAGGCATCGCAGGTGCCGTCCGGCTCGCCCTGCGTTGGTTTCGCGCAGTTCAGCGCCTTGGCGAGGATCCGCGCCGTCGAGGTCTTGCCAGTGCCGCGCGGTCCGGTGAACAGGTAGGCGTGCCCCACCCTTCCAGCCGCGACAGCCTGGCGAAGCGCCGCGACCACCGGGTCCTGCCCCGCCAGTTCCGTGAAGGTCTGGGGACGATGGACGCGGTAGAGGGCGTTGGATTCGGTGTTCGGTGCGTTGGTTCGGGTCATGACGGACTACTCTCCACTATCCGTGCCCGGGTGCCTTCCGGCCAAGCGACTAAGCGTACACAATTTTCAGAATCCCACCGTTACGGTTCATTGAGCAGGCAAGCTGAACATACGTCTGCTTGCCATCGGGATGGTTGTACACATCCTGCCCACAGGACTTGTCCACGGACTACTGGGAAAAGTACGGATAGTATACTAATGTATACCACCGATTGCGAGATGAATCAAGCCTCAGGATCGGTCTGGGAAGACACGGGAGTGACGATCAGGTTATCGACCGCCGCCCATTCGGCATCCTGGGTCTCGGGGACGATCACGGAGACCTGGTTGCCCGGCTGCGCCTTGAAGTACGTCACCGATGCGAGCAGGACGTTATAGGTCTTGCCTCCTGCCACGACCTGGTACTGGTTCCCCTGCTGGGTCAGGGTGCCGACCATCTTCTTCCGGGGCACGGGACCGATCTGCTTGTAGATGTAGCTACCGTCGTCGGTGATGGTGAGCTTGAGGACGTCGCCTGCCACCAGTTTCGACTTACTGGCGTAGTTCGCGGGCACTGGGTACTTCCGTTTGTCCGGCGCAATCATGTCCTTCCCGTCGAAGACGCCCTCAATGACCCGCCCCTCTGAGGAAACCGTGAGCGTTTCCGCCTTGGCACCGAGATCGGCAGTCCGCGGTGATGCGGCCGCCGGCTCTTCGCCGGTCAATTCCGCGAGCATCCGCTTGGCGGTGGCCAGGCTCTGCTCGGCGGTCTCGAGCATCTGCCGGACGGTTTGGAGTTTCGTGTCTTCAGGCATGCCGGTTGGTTTCAATGTCGTAATCAAGCGAAGTAACGAGTCACTATAGCATTGTTTTTACTGTAAGTCAAGGGATAAAGGGACTTCCGAGCACGTCTCTACAGGTTGCTCCGCATCCGGATCTCGTAGTCGACGAGCTGTTTGTCGCGGCCGTACTTCAACCGCGAGAGCTTCCTGATCGCTTCGCCGATCTCGGCGTCTTCCTGCGTCACCGGCTCCGGCGAATAGGTCTTCATATTGAACGCCCGCGTGGAGAGCCCGTCGATCACGAGCTTGGCGTAACAGTTGGCCTTGTCGAGGTTCAGGAGGTCGTGCGCGTCGAAGACCGGCTCGAACTGCTTCTCCAGGTACTCGGCGTCGTCGGCACCGACCCGGAAGCTCACCGCCGTCCCGACGTTCCCGAACACCGCGTCGCGGACCTTCTCGTCGAGCTGGGCGATGTACTGGTGAGGTTCTGGAACTCGTCGACGTACAGGTAGAAGTCCTTCCGCTGGTGTTCGGGCGTGTCCACCCGGCTCATCGCCGCCATCTGGATCTTGCTGACCGCGATCATGCCAAGCAGCGAGCTGTTGATCTCGCCCACGCGGCCCTTACCGAGGTTCATGATCAGGATCTTGCCCTCGTCCATCACCTTCCGGATGTCGAAGGCGGACTTCGGCTGTCCGATGATGTTCCGCATCATCTCGTTGGTGATGAACCGGCCGAACTTGGAGATGAAATAGCCAAGCATCTCCGACTTGTGGAAGTCGGAGGTCTGGGCCATCTCGCGCTGCCAGAACGACTTCACGACCGGATCCTTCACCTTGGCGATCTTCTGAGCCGCGAACTCACGCTCGGAGAAGAGTCGCGGCAGGTCGAAGAGCACGGCGCCGGTCTCCTTGTCCTCCATCAGGGTAAGAATGCCATTGCGGGTCCAGTGCTCGAACTTCGGCCCGATCATCTCTTCGCCGAAGAGCTTGTAGAAGATGCCCACGGTTTCCTGTACCACGAAGTCCTTCTGCTCCGGACTGGCGTAATCAAGCATGTTGAAGGCCATCGGCCGCTCGTGGTCGCCGGGATCGAAGTAGACGACGTCTTCGGCACGCTCGCGCGGGATCTTGCTGAGGATCTTCTCAGCGAGATCGCCGTGAGGATCGATCACCGCGACGCCCCGGCCGGCCCGGACATCCTGGAGAATCATGTTCTCCAGGAATACCGACTTACCCATGCCCGTCTTACCGACGGCGTACATGTGCCGGCGACGGTCGTCTTCCTTGAGCCGAACGTCCGTGGCCTGGCCGCGGTACTGGTTATAACCGAGCAGCAGCCCGTCACGCGGCATGTTGCTCGGCGGCGCCGCAGTCTTGGCGCCAAGCCAGCGCACGTGCGGCGTCTCGATGCCTTCACTCGGCGGGTGCCACATCGAGGCCAGCTCCGCCGGACCGAGGATCATCTTCTTCCCCGCTCCGGACAGTTCGCGGAAGACGTAGCGGGTGACCAGCCGCGCCTGCGAGGCCACCGGCGAGACGATCTCCTTGAAGCCGTTCATGTCGGGGGCATCGTACTGCTGGAACGCCCGGGTGAGGTGCTGGAGGTTGAGTTCCGCCACGCCCTTGTCGGCGGCCGCGGAAACGATCCGGATTACCACCTCGAATCCGGGAGAGCCGGCCTTGTTCTCGATCTTCTCGACGATCTGTTCCTCGGCCTGGGTCAGCTTCCGCGGCTCGTCGCCAGAGGGGGACGATTTCTGGGCATCCTGCTTGGGGTCGGTGGTCGCGGCCGAAATCAGGTCGCCGCCGAACTTGAAGATGCCGCCGAAGACCTTGCCGGAAGCCGTCCCGCCGGCACTCGACTTTCCCTGCACGTACTGCCGGGCATAGGACTGGGCTTGTTTCCGCCAACGGTGGCCGGTCGGTGCGATCATGAACTGGATCGCCGCGCCTTCGTCGGGACCCAGCTTGGCGAGCGATCCGACGATACCGGCCATAGGGTCGGCCTCGAAGTCCTGGTACGTCTTGAGCGGATACCGAGGCTGCTTCCGTTGCGCCAACGACGTCGCCGCGACGAACCCTTGCCGGGCGAAGATATTGTAGAGCGGGACGGGAGTGATCTCGGCGTCCGCATAGTAGGCGTGGATCTGCTTCTCCACCAGGCTCTGGAGATGCAGCGGCACGCCGACGAAGAATCCGATCTCGCCGCCCGGGGCAGCAACCTCGAAGCTGATTGCGTCCTGTTCGAACAGCTGAGAGGTCATCCCACCGCGATAAATCGAATGGAGTGAAGCGAAGAGCTGCTCCGCTACGCCGAGCTGCTCCTTGAGCTCCTGCTGCTTCTCCCCTTCCTTCGGGCGATGGCGTGGCACACGGACCTCCAGGAGCACCCGTTCCAGCTTCTTGACGACCTTCTTGTCGCCCTTGGAGAGCTGGTCGAGCATACGCTGAGCACGACCCGGCAGGCTGGGGTTCATTGTTCCCCCTTCCGCGGGGAGTCACCCGCCGGTGCGGGATCCGGCTTGGCGGCTTCGGGGTCATAGAGCGGGTGGTGCGGCATCTGGCGTTGGACGGAGTTGGCACCATACACCTGGCCGACGGGATCATGCGCGCGCATCGCTACCTGGAGTTGTTCAATCGCGTCGTGGAGCGGCCCCGAGGCGATGGAGTTCGCCTGGGTGCGGATCGGCAGGTTGGCCTCGACGGCCTCCTCCCGGGCCCGGGTCTGGTCTGCCTGCGGGATCGGCGTGATGTCCTGCTGTGCCTGGGCTTCACGAGCGTTAAGCTCCTTCAGGATTTCCGCGGATTTCTCGACCTGGCGCGCTTCCTGCTCGATCAGCTCGGGAGGCGGCGGCGGGGCTTCGACGGGAGCGGCGTCCGGATTCCCTTCGGGAGCGCCGGACATGCCGCGCGGCGGCACCGACGGACGCGGCCGCGGACCGGCGGCCGGGCGGGTACGACTGCGAGCGGCCATCTGACGAAGTAAACGGTCGAGTTCCTCCGGGCTGGGTGCTCGGCGAGGCGGACGCTGCTGGCCGGTCGCGGCCGGTCGCGGAGCCGGACGATCGGGACTCGCGGCGAGCGGCGGGGCTGCCGGCTGCGGTTGCGGGGGACGAGAAGGCCGCTCCGGTTCCGGCTGGGGAGCCGGCGGCTGCGGCTGCGGCGGTTGCTGAGGTCGGGAAGGCTGCTCCGGTCCTGGCTGCGGTGCGGGTGGTTGTGGCTGGGGAGGCTGGGGTTGCGGTGCCGGCTGCCGCTGCGCCTGTTCCCGAAGATGCTTCTGCATGTTCTCGAGCGCTGCCGCAGCCAGGTCGCTCCGTTCGGCTACCTGGCGCAATGGATGCGCAGGCGCGCGCCGGGGCGGCGTCGGCTGGGGACGCTTATCAACCTGGGACTGGGACGCTGTCTGCGGTTTCGATCGGGAAGGCTGAGCGGCGGGAGCTGACGGTCGGGTGCCCGGCTCGGCGTGCCGCGGCGGCGACTGCGCCTGCTGGCTGCGCCGGGCCGCTTCATTGCGTTTCCGCAGTGCCGCCAACCGCTCCTCCTCGGCTTTCGAGAGCCGCTGCTCCTTGGTACGCGCGGCTTCCGTTAGATGGCCCGCGCGCTGCTTTGCCTGCGTATCAGCCGCCTGTGAAGACGGCTTTTGGGCAGCATCGCCGAACAGCTGCGACTGGTGGCGCGCTTGGGCGTTGCGAATCTTGGCTTTGTGGTGTTGGTCACTCATATCCAGTGAATCGAGAAATTATAGCACTATTCAGGCAAAAAGTCAACGCCTCTGAGCGAGGCGCAGCAATGGCCCGCTGCAACGGGTTAGCGTAGCAGTGGGACTACTCCACCTCAAGCGAGCGGCGGTTGCTCGGAAGCGCAGGACTTACTGGTAATACCAATGCCGCTGGCCGTTCCGGTCGATGTAGTAATACGGATACCGGCCGTTCACCGGCGGGGGCGCTTCCTGCTGCTCGATCGTCCCTTCGGGCACATCCTGCCCTTCGTTGGCAGAGCCTCGCACGAAGTACTCCAGCGAACCGCCGCCGAGCGCATAGACCCCCGCTCGGCCTTCGTCCACGTTCTCTGGGCGCTTGAAGTCTTGGACCGCTGCTCCGCGAAGCAGACGGGTCAGAAGCGCATTCCAGATCGGGGCGGCACCCTGCGAACCGGAGATACCATCCATCGGGGTCCCGTCGGAGTTACCGACCCACACGCCTACCACCCGCTGGGGCGTGTATCCGATCGTCCAGTTGTCCTTGTAGTTGTTGGTCGTACCGGTCTTCACCGCGGCTGGTCGCGGGAAGTCCAACGCGCTGGACGTGCCGAACCCCGGCGCGCGGGCGCGCGGATCGGAAAGCCACTTGGAGATGATGTACGCATGCGCCGGGTCAACGACCTGTTCCTTCTTCGGCTTCCGCTCGTACAGCACCTCTCCGCGCGGCCCCTCGACCTTGGTGACCGTGGCCCGTCCCGGGGTCTCGCCACCGGCCGCCAATACGGAGTACGCGCCGGTCATGTCGACCAGCTTCACTTCGCCGCCGCCCAGTACCAGGGAAAGTCCGTAGCGGTCGGGGTCGTTCAGCGTCGAGATGCCGAGCTGATGCGCCAGGTCCAACACGGGCTCCACGCCGGTTTGCTCCAATAGCTGGACCGCCGGGATGTTCAAGGAACTCGCGAGCGCGTAGCGCATGGTCACGTCGCCACGGAAGCGGCCGTCGTAGTTACGCGGCGTGAAGGAGTCGCCGAACGTGGTCGGACGGTCCTGGAGCACGTGACTGGCGTCCTTCCCCTGCCGGAGCGCTTCCAGGTACACGATCGGCTTGAACGAAGAGCCCGGCTGCCGGGGCGAGGTCGCCACGTTCACCTTGCCGTCGATCGAGGCATCCGTGAAGTCCTTGCTGCCCACCATCGCCAGGACCTCGCCGGAACGCGGATCCATCACCACCGCCGCTCCGTTGGTCGCCCCGTACGGACGGGCACCCTCCACGCCCCGCCGGACCTCTTCCTCCGCCGCCCGCTGGGTCGCCAGGTCCAGCGT
>JALYJZ010000010.1 GCA_030775025.1 bacterium | reverse complement strand
GCCTTGATGCGCGTTACGCCCAGCCCATCCTGTTCGTCTTGCGCGGGGTCGACGAAGTGGTCCAGGTTGTGTTCGAGCAGGTACTTGAGGATCTCCGGATGCGCGGACTCGGGATGGATGTCGTAGAAGCTGTGTCGCATGGAACCATGGTAGCAAAAGCTGCCTGCTCGGAGCACAGGCGCTATCATGACTCCGTGTCTAAAGAAAAGCTCATCGTCCTGGACCGGAACACAAGCTACCGGGTGCGGACCCATCCCCGTGCCAAGCATGTCCGGATCACGATCCGGCCGGGCGGGGACGTGGTCGTGACCAAACCACGCCGCGTCCCGTTGTGGGCGGTCCGCCGCTTCGTTGCCGCGAAACGGGATTGGATCGCCCGTGGTCGCGCGCGCCGGCAGGCGACCCCGGTGCCGGAGCTGCTTGAGCAATCGCGGGAACACTACCTGGCGCATCGGGAAGCGGCGCGTAGGCTGCTGGCTACCCGTGCCGACTACTGGGCTACTCGCCTCGGGCATCGCTACCGGCGGCTGTCGGTCCGGCGCGTCACTTCGCGGTGGGGGAGCTGCTCACGCGGCGGGACGCTCAGCTTCAACTACAAGCTCCTGTTCCTGCCGGAGCGACTCGTCGACTACGTGGTCGTGCATGAGCTGTGCCACCTGCGGGAACTCAATCACTCGTCGCGGTTCTGGGCATTGGTAAGGGGAGCACTTCCCGATTACGAGTCGCTCCGGTCGGAGCTCCGGAATCTATAGACCAGGCCCTATATTGAAAAAATACTTTAGTTATGGTACTATGCGGCCATTATGGCAACGCCTGAAAGCCAACCCGACCTCGAAGCGCTGACACATGAGCGTCCCGATAACGTTTATTTCGACAGCAACGTCGTTAGCTGGGAGTATCGCACGCCCGACGGTACTCGTGCCACGCTCGGGGTAATCCAGCCGGGCTTCAACGAGGTCTTCCCGGTCTCCGAGGGCGGTGAGAACATCCGATTGCATCAGCCTGATGGAACGCGATCCCTGACTGTCCAAGAGCTAGAAGACGGAGAACCTACCGACGAGCACGTGCTCACAGGGGATGAAGAAGTTAGAATTCCCGGCGGAATCGACATTCGCGTCACCACTCCCGTGGACCAGGGGCCGATTGCCTATGTGTGCGAATATCCCGAGAGCTAGAGCCTGTGACATAAAGCCATGATCGTGCCCCCGCGCCAAACGCGGTTTTTTTGCGTAGACTAGAGCTTATGCGCCAGTCACAAGACATCCGCAACGTGGCGATCATCGCCCACGTGGACCACGGCAAGACCACGCTGGTCGACGGTCTGCTCAAGCAGTCCAAGACGTTCCGAGACAACCAGGCCGAGATGGGCGCCAGCCTGATCCTCGATACCGGCGACTTGGAGCGCGAGCGCGGCATCACCATCTCCGCCAAGACGGCGGCGGTGGAGTACGAGGGGACCAAGATCAATATCATCGACACGCCCGGTCACGCCGACTTCTCCGGCGAGGTGGAGCGGACGCTCGGGATGGCGGACGGCGTGATCCTGGTAGTGGACGCCCAGGAGGGGCCGATGCCCCAGACCACGTTCGTGCTGAAGAAAGCGCTCGCGCTCGGCCTGAAGCCGATCGTCGTGCTCAACAAGGTGGACAAGCCCAACGCCCGGACCGAGGAAGCCAAGGACGAGGTGGAGCACCTCTTCCTGGACCTGGCCATCTCGGACGACCAGCTCGACTTTCCGACCTACTACGCGATCGCACGAGAAGGGAAGGCGTGGAGCGAGCCGCCGGCGAGTCCGGACGCTCCGGCCGACCTGCAGCCGATCTTCAAGGCGATTTTGGAGCACGTACCCGCACCGCCGGGCGACCCGGACGGACCGTTCCAGATGCAGGTATCCGCGCTGGCCTGGGACTCGTTCCAGGGCACGTACGCGATCGGGCGGATCCAGCGGGGGAGCGTGAAGAAGAACGACCCGGTGGCGCGGATCGCTACGGATGGCAGCGTCACGCCGGCGAAGGTCACCAAGATATTTACCTCCCAGGGTCTCGGCCGGACGGAAGAAGACGCGGCGGGCTCCGGCGAGATCGTGCAGCTCACCGGCATCGAGGGCGTGATGATCGGAGAGACGATCACCAGTCCCGACCGGCCTGACCCGCTTCCGGCGATGGAGATCGAGGCGCCGACGCTGAAGATCGCGATCGGTCCCAACACCTCGCCATTCTCAGGCACGGAAGGGGAGTTCTCGACGTCGCGGCAGATCGGGGCGCGTCTCAAGAAGGAGCTGGAGACCAACGTGGCGCTGCGGGTCGAGGAGCAGGGGACGTCGTTCATGGTGTCCGGCCGCGGCGAGCTGCACCTCTCGATCCTGATCGAGACGCTGCGGCGCGAAGGATTCGAGCTGGAGGTCGGCCGGCCGCAGGTGGTCACCAAGGAAGAAGGCGGGAAGGTCCTGGAGCCGGTCGAGGACGTGATCATCGAGGTGCCGGAGGAGTACACCGGTGCGGTCACCACGGAGCTGGGCCGGCGGAAGGCGCAACTCCATGAGATGCAGCCGACTGCCAAGGGGGTGACCCGGTTCACCTACAAGCTCTCCACGGCCGCTTTGCTCGGGCTCCGCAACGCCCTGCTGACGGCCACGAAGGGGACGGTGGTGATGAACAGCCTGCTCGCCGGGTACGAACCGCAGAAGCCTCCACTACAGAAGCTTCGCAACGGCGTGCTGATTTCCGCGCAGACGGGCGCCGCCGTCACGTACGGCTTGCTGGTGGTCGAGGAACGCGGGACCGCCTTCATCGGTCCCGGCACGAAGGTCTACGAGGGGATGATCATCGGCCTGAATCGTCGGAGCGACGACATGGAGATAAACGCCTGCAAGGAAAAGAAGCTGACCAACGTGCGGGCCAGCGGGACGGACATGACCACCCAGCTGACGCCGTATACTGAGCTGAGCCTGGAGGAGGCGCTGGACTTCATCGAGGCCGACGAGCTGCTGGAGGTGACGCCGCAATCGCTACGGATGCGGAAGCGCCACCTGACCGAGCTCGACCGGCGCCGGAACCGGTAGTGTCGCTATGGTGAACTATCAGTAACAAAAGAAGTCATTGAGATTGCGATCGGGTGATCGAGCGGTGGGGCCGGACGTGCGCATCGCGGTGAAGTGATGTCACGCCCGGCCCGGCCCCGTTCCTGTTCAGGCTCGCCGCGGCAGGGTGCCGTTGTTCGTGCCGTTGCTGGCGGTGTTGTGCTGCTTGCGCATCCGTCCGGCCGGCGCCTTCTGGTGCGTGAACTTCTGCCGACCCTTCTGCTTGGTGGTACCAGGCATGCGTCCTCGACCCATTCTCACCCCCTCGGTCGTGTTGGGTTATCGAGCTTTTCAGAAGATGGTTCGGGAAACGGTGATCGCAATCTCAATGTTCGAGATGAAGCGGGGTGCCACGAGGGCGGCGCTTCATGGAAGCAAGCGTACTGCATGCAAGCGTTGGGAGCAAGCATCCGGAAGTATTCCGCATGACCGCCAGAAAGCTGACTGGAGTAGCGCAAAGCTACCTTGCTGTATCCAGATGCGGTATTATGAATTGTCGTTCTTTGACATGACCCACGACGGAAGGAGCAGTGGTGCGACGCCACGAGATGACCCAGAAACTCCGGGAGCGCCTGGAGCGGCATTGCAACCAGCAGGAGCTTCACGCGCTTGCCCAGGTGCACATTCGCTGGCTAGAGCTCGCGCGGTGCGGGATGGCGCAGCGCGTCATGTTGGTGGCCGCCGCGGAGGTGTGCCCCGACTGGGAGGAGCGTCACGCCTTCTGGACGGCGAAGCTGGCCCTATACGCCCGGCTCGCGCTGGCCGAAGAGTCGGAGCAGCTGCTCGTCGCGGTGGCCACCCAAACCGTTCCGGACAAGGTGCAGGAGCGTCGCCATGACCGGCAGCTGGAGCAGATCGTCCAGTGCCTGAAGGTCGTTGAGTACGCGAATGACATCGCCCGGCGGGGAGCCGACTCCTGGACGAGGGCTGTCGATCTGGCAGCGGCGTAACCGGCTGATCCGCCAACTCTGGCTGTAACAACTTCACGATTCTTTCTATGTCCCGATTTTGGAAGGGGGTGGTGAGATGTTGGGATGGGTTATCGGAGCGATCGTCGTCATAGCCATTTTGATCGTTGTGCTGTAACGATCTCAACCCGGACGTACATAACTTCACGCGCTTGGATTCGTCCACCAAGACTGACTCGCAAGAGACCCAGACCCAGCGTGAAGTGCCCTACTGAACCAATCAGGCACTGGTGGGCTCAGTAGGGTTAGAATGGGGCAGATGGCAAACCGGAACACCACACCTGACCGAGCGCCGCGTCGCGCCCCGCGCTACGAGCGGTTCATCGAATCGAAGCCGATTCTCCTGATTCTCAACATCTTCAACTGGCCCCGCCGGACGATCCGGCGACTCTATGCCTGGGTCGTGGGATGGGCGGAAAGCCGGCAGGCAACCCGGGCACTCAGTGCCATCGCGTTCGCGGAGAGCTCGTTCTTTCCTATCCCGCCGGACCCGCTCCTGATCGCCATGACCACCGCGCGGCCGCACCGCTACCTCCGGTTCGCTACAATCTGTACGGCTGCCAGCGTCATCGGCGGCATCTTCGGGTACCTGATCGGCGTGCTCGCGTTCGAGACGGTCGGTCAGCCGATCATCGACACCTACCACCTCCAGGAAGACTTCGACGCGCTCGGCCGGCGCTTTGCCGACAGCGCCGCCGTGGCGATCTTCGCCGCCGCCTTCAGTCCGATCCCGTACAAGCTGATCACCATCTCCGCCGGTGTCTTCCACGTGAACTTCCTGCTGTTCCTGCTCGTCTCGATCCTCGGCCGTGGCGGGCGGTTCTTCCTCGTCGCCACGTTGATGCACCACTTCGGGAAGCGGTACAAGGACACGATCGAAAAGTACATCGACCTGCTGTCGCTGGCGTTCGTCCTGCTCCTGGTCCTCGGTGTGCTGGCGGTGAAGCTGCTGTAACCGGCGAGTCCGGCGCCGGTTATCGGAGTACGAACCAGTCGAACGTCGCGTCGGCTGGCGCTGCTTCCGCGAACTCGATCCGGAATCCCTCGGCGGTCTTCTCGCTGACCCCGTAGGCCGTTACCCAGCTCGGGGAAATCGATACCGCGTAGTCGGCGTCCGGTTGCGGCTCGGGGAAGGTGACTTCCAGGTAGCGGTAGCCGTCCCGGACCTCCACGTTCTTGCCGCGGATCTTGTCGTTCAGCTCGACGGTACCTTCGAACGTGGCATCCCCTTCGACGATCAGTTCACCGACCGTCGCGAGCTCGGTGACCTGCAGCGTATCCTGCTGTTCGCTGCCGTCGAACAGGACGTCGATCAGCGACGTTCCGGCGCTCATCGCATTGGTGTCTCCCTGGACGTTCACCTTGTCGAACGCGCCGAACAGTACCGAGATCTTCGCATGCTTCCGGCCGTCCGCTTCTTCCGTGACGTCATCCCAGTCCACCGGTTCGGCCGCCTTGGCGATCACGTGACTCACGGCGTAGGTGCCCGGATCCTTCATGGCATGGCCAGCGGCGTCGGAAGAGACCAGGCTGTCGCCGGGCGCGATGTCGGAACCGGTGTCCGTCACCCACACCTCGCCGTTACCGACAGCCGTGACCAGGCTCGGATTGGAGGCGCTTTCCTGTCCCTGCGCCGGTTTCTGAAGCGAGAGGTACGTGCCGAGCACCGCGGAATCATTAGCCTGCGCCGTCTTTTCGATACCGTAGAGGATTTCGGCCTCTTCCCGGTCGCCCAGGCGGCCGTTCTCGCCGGTCATGCTGACCAGGAGGCCCGGCTCGATGTCTTCCGACGTACGCGCATAGTGGGAGCCGGAGAACGCGTTGTAGGAAACGGTCCCGGCGGAGACGGTGATGTCGCCGACGAAGCTACCGTCGCGGTTGAAGTTGATCAGGCTGCCGTCGTCGGTCTTACGGTTAAGGTCGAGTGGGTGAGTGGCAGTACTGCCCAGCCTGAACTGGCCATCACCCAGCAGCCAGGACGTTTCCAGGGTGATGGGGTTGTGGAAGAACAGGTCATCGTTGGCGTTACCGATGACATACTCGCCGCCGCTACCCTTGAGTCCGATCGCGCCGCCTTGGACTTGGTCGCTCTCGATCTCGATGCCGGGGAATACGCCTCCCGGCACGTTGATGCCCAGGGTCGGGCCATCACCGGCCGCTCCGATTCCCGTCGCGTCCGGATCCACGGTGATGATGTCGTTCGTGCCGTCCCGGAAGGTGAAGTCGTCGTCCGTGGCGAGCGTATCCGGAGCCGAGCGGTAGAGGGCGGCATCGTCACCGAAGAGGATGCCGGTGTGCGAGCTGCTGACCGGTTCGATCAATTCACTGAACGTAGCGTCCTGCTGCCAGACGCTCGGGGTGATGCAGTTCTTCCACGCACCGTTCTCGTAGCAGCGGAACTTGTCGTCACTCCCTTCGGAGTTGTAGTACATGCCGCCGTTCCTGCCCGTGGGGTCGCCCGCGGAGGTCTTGATGTCCAGCGCCAGTAGGGTGGCCGAGGTATCGGGCGAGGGATCGCCGATGTAAATCCGCGAATCGGACGTATCCGCGACGAAAATGGGCGTGCCGGAGCTGCCCCGGATGTCGAACGCCGCCGCGGAGTTGGTCGTGTTCTGGAAGCGGGCGACGCCCGTGCTGCCGATGCTGAACGTGTCCACTCCTCCCGCCTGGACGGCGAACTTGCCGGTCGATCCGGTGGCGATGTCGACGAGGAAGTTCGCGTCGGTCGCGGTGTCGGCGAGCGTGAAGTCCACGTCCCGAGCGTCGGTAGTAGTCACGGTATTGCCGTTGTCGTACGCTTCCTGGAGGCTTTCCGAGCTGCCGACTCCGCAGCCGGTGCAGGTTCCGTTCACGGTCAGGTTCGCGATCGTCACCATATCGGTGGTCGTGTCGACGTTCAGGATCGTGTCGCCGCTGGCGTTCTGCACGCGGAAGGCGGTCGCAGAGTCGGCGGCGTTTCGGAACGTTTGATTTTCACCGGTGAAGACCTGGTCGTCGCGGTCGAGTTGCGCCCGTTCACGGATCGGGAAGGTCGCGGAGTCGGAGGGACCGCCGCCGTCCACCTGCACCGTGATGGAGTACGTTCCCGTCTGGTTGATCACGGAGTTGTAAATCTCACCGCGGATCCGGCCGTCCATGTCCGTGAGCTGCTTGTAGCTGATGACGCTGGCATCGGGACGGGTGATCGTGATCGCCATGCGGACGTTGTACGCCACCGATCCGTTATTGTGCTTGAGCGGGCTGGTATTGAGCGGGATGGTGGTGCCCAGGTCGCCGCCGCCGACCGAAACGGTCAGGTCATTCAGGTACGACGCGCCGACCTGCTGGGAGCTGGCCGTGCGGGGCTCCGGCTGCACCGACCCCTGCGCGAGGGCGTAGCCGCCGATTGCCAGGAGTCCGAACGTGAACGCCAGGAGCCAGCGGGGAACGGAGTGGGGCGGGATAAAGTGTTCTAGCATGGTTTTTTGGTTTGGTGCGGGCGCTTGATACACGCCACTGAAAATTGATTAAAGGTACCATAAGGGAGCGGTAATGTCAATGCGCGGGATGAAGCAGTTAGTACGGTCCCTTGTAAAAGTAGCTTAATGATGGTATAAATGGGTAATTTCTAGATTCCTATGCATACCACACCTGACCAGCACCGTCCTGATCAGCCCCGTGAACTGACCCCGGAGGAACTTACGGGTATGGAAGCGAAGCTGGCCGCCGACTTTAAGGAGGAGTATCCGGAAGGGGAGATCACGGTCGGTGACTTCGAATCACTGCCGGCTTCCGTGCAGGAATGGATGCTCGATCGGTCGCCGGGAATGCCGGAGCGGCAGCGGCAGGACACCCTTCGCGAGGTACCGGCCCTTACGGTCACGCACGAGAACGGGGACAAGACCTACGCCGTGGTGGATGCGACCGCCGCCCGGGATGCCGAGGATCTGCCGCGGTACGTCTGGCTGGTCGACCAGAACGCGGATGGGGAGATGCTCGGCTGGGCGTCGATCAATCACAACGCCCGGGAGGCGGAAGCGGGGGATGACGAACTCAATACGGATCGCCCGTACGTGGATTACACGGTGACGACACGGGGCCACCACCGGCACGGATTGGCGGCCCGGCGTGTGGAAGTCATGCATGCGATGTCGCGACTCCTGTTCGACAAGCCGCTGTACTCGTCGCGGATTCTGCACGCGAACTCGAAGCGACTCTGGGAGAAGCTCGTGGGGCAGGGCAAGGCCGAGGCCTACGAAGAAGACGGTGTGACGCGGTTCGTGCATCGCTGAGCGGCTGCCTGCTACGCTGGAACCATGCGTAAACCAAAGGTCATACGCCGGGCGCTGAATATCCAGAAGAAGCTCCTGTATCTCGCGCAGGCGCTAGCGGTCTACCGTTTCAGCAAGGGGATGGTCGGGATCTTCATTCCGTTCGTGATTCTGCAGGGCGGCGGCACGCTACCGATGGTCGCGGGATACTTCCTGATCCGGACCGCCGGAAAGCTCGTACTGAACCTCCACGCGATGCGGCTGATCCGCCGCTTCGGCGCACACGTCGGTTTGGCGACTGGGTTCGCGTTCGAGGTGCTGCAGCTCGCCTGCATCTTCGGGTTCGTCAGCACGCAGGAGCTCGCGTTCCTGCTGCTTGCCGGCGGCGCGGCGGCGCTGGCCGACGCGTTCAGCGACAACGCCCGGCACCTGTTCATCCCGCAGGTGATGCAGGACGAATCGAAGAGCTCGAGCATCGCCACGCTGGAGATCATGGGACAGGTCGCGGACTTTCTCGGGCCGGTGGCCGGCGCGGCGATCGGCATCCTGCTTGGTGCGGATTGGCTGCTCGTCATCGCGCTGGCGGTGCTGTCGGTGGCGTACTTCCCGCTGCGGGCTATGGGGCGGGTGGCGACGTTCGACGGCACGGAACCGATCCGGTTCACCCTGCGGGCCGCACCGAAGCGCGACC
>JALYJZ010000009.1 GCA_030775025.1 bacterium | reverse complement strand
CGTTGGAGCAAACCCATGGCGACATCAAAGGGAACTGATCCCTCTCTGACCCGACGGGCCAAGTCCATGAAACGTCGGGTGAAACGACCGAGTTGCTCGTCCGTGACAGCACGTGCCGTCATGACAAACCTCCTAGTTGGAAAGGTTCCGACAGTCGGATGACCGTCAGGATGTCGATGACATCAACAGAAAAGTACCACAGTTGAGCTATTTTATCAATATCCCGCGCTGCTACGCCAACCGTAGTACGATCCGCTTGTCACCCGTTTTCGGCACGAACCGCCGGTCCGCACGGTATCCGGCGACCCAGACGATTTCCCCACGGCGCCCCCGGCCGGCGGGCTTCACGACCACCGGCACCCACGGGCGCTCATCACGGGCGACCTTGGCGTCGGTGAGCAGGTCGGACACGAGTTTGCTGCCGCGCATACCGACCGGTTTGAACCGGTCGCCGGTCCGCGGGGGTCGCACGGTCAGACGCGGCCCCATTGCTGCAGCGCTCACGATCGCAGCCCGGTTCGTATGCTCAGGTCGAGCACGTGTGATCGTCTTTGCTGACACGGTCCGGTCCCCAAATCGTACTTCCCCGGGAACCCGTAGGGTCGCGTGTTTCGGCGCGGCGACCTGCGTACCCTTTCGGAGGATGACCTCATCGTACTGCCGGAGCGCCGTCACGCCGCGCGGCAAATGCGCCCGGCCGCCGGTCTGCCGGTCCAGCAGGTCGTCGAGCTGCTCGAAATGCCGGAGCGCGAAACCTCGCAGGTCTCCAACGAGGAGCCGGAGCGCCTCGCGCCACACCAGATGCCGGACCGCCCGGTCCAACTTCAAGAGTTTCCGGCGGGACAGCCTTCGCTCTGCTTCCCCGGTCTTCGTAGTGACCTGGGTGAGTTCCCGCGATGCCAGCAATCGGACCACCTCATACTCGCTTGAGAACACCCGCATCGACTGGCTGACCGTCTCGACGAGCTGCGGATTGATCTTCCGGAGACTCCGGACGACCTGATGACGGACCCGGTTCCTGGCGAACCGAACGCTCCGGTTCGACGGGTCACGGCGGTGCCGGAGCTTCCGGCGACGGGCATACCGGGCCAAGTCTTTCTGCGGTACATGGAGGAGCGGTCGAAGGATCCGGCCCGATAATACCTGCATGCCGGTCAGGCCGGTCAGGCCGGTACCCCGGGCGAGATGGAGGAATAGCGTCTCGACTTGGTCATCGGCCTGGTGGGCCGTGACGATGAAATCGGCTTTCCGGCGTTTCCGGACGCTCTCAAGCCAACGGTACCGCGCTTCCCGGGCACGGGCTTCTTGGTTCGGACCGGACTTCAGCGCGAGCTTGGTCGTGATGAAGGGAAGGCCGTGTCCCGCTCCCAGCGCCTCTACGAACTTCGCGTCTCCGGCACTGCCGCGCCGGAGGCCGTGGTCCGCATGCGCCACAATCAGCTTGAATCCCAGCTCGTCCCGCAGTCCGATTAACAGGTCGAGCAAGGTCACCGAATCGAGTCCGCCGGAAACCGCCACAACCAGTTTTCTTCCGGCGAACGGCCGGAGCGTCTCGCGCAGTCCCGACTCCAACGCCCCGCGCGGCATCAGCCCGTGAACTCCTGCGAGAACATCTTGCCGCGGATGCCGGCGTCGGCGCAGCCGATTCCCAAGCGGGTGAAATCGGACTTGAGGATGTTCGCACGGTGTCCCGGCGAGTTCATCAGCCCCGTGTGTGCGATATCGACGTTCGGCGCGAAGGCCAGGTTCTCGCCGGCGACCGCATACCGGATATCGGCTTGGGCCATCCGGTCGAACGGATCCTCGCCGTCCGGATTCACGTGTGAGAAGTACCCGCGTGCCAGCATGTCACGGGAATGCCGGAGCCCGACGAGCCGGAGCGAGTCGTCCCAGGTGAGGCGGCCAAGCCCCCGTTCGGCACGTTCCTCATTCGCGCGATCGAACAATGCCCGGGCATCGGCCAAACACTCCGGAGCCGACGTGTCCGTGAATCCCAGTTCCGCCGTCTCGGTACTGTCAGTCTTCACGGTCTTAAACGCCAGGGTATCGCGGAGGGCCTCCCCGAAGAGTCCGTTCACCTGCTGCTGGAACGTGGTGCCCACCGCCAAGAACACCTTGCCCAGTCGCGATTCGGTGAACGGTTCCTTGGCACTGGCGGGAATCGGCGCGGTCGCGACGATCAGGAGCACAATCATGACCAGGGTGATGCCCTTGAGCAGCGCCGGTGCAATCCCGGTCAGCCGGTTGGCGGGATGCTCGGAGAGATCGTCAGGGACACGGGCAGACAGTTTCTTCCACCCGAACGCGATCAGGAATTCGATCAAGCTCCAGATGACCAGGAACGCTCCCAGGTCCAATAGGCCGCGGGGGAGCCGGAGGAAGCCGGCGGCTACGCCACCGAGCGGCTCGGAGAGCAGGAAAGCGACCGCCAGACCGAGGAGCAATCCCACCAGTTCCGCCACGCTACCGACGAACCCGCGACGGTACCCGAACGCGGCATAGGCCAACAAGACGATGACGATCAATGCGTCGATCACGATTCCAGTGTACCTGTCCGCAGGTCCGGATGAGTATGGCGGTGGAACGTCAGTCCGTGACGGTCACGTCTGTGTAGATGCCGTAATCTTTCAGCCAGTACCAGCGCTCGGCGACCGGCCGGAAATACTCACGGTACGTGCCGGGGGCGACGTCACGGGCATCGAGGGCCACCATGAAGCGGGCGGTCTCGCCGGGCGCAATGACCGTCGCGGAAGTGTCGACCGAACCACCGTCCAGGACCTTGCCCGCGAAAGAGCCGACCCGGCTTCCGGCCAGCCAATTGTCCGTATCCTCTGGCAAGGGCGGCGTACTGACGCCGCTGAGCCCGAACGTCGCGAAGGCGCTGGTCCGGTCGCGGGTGCGTTCGGTCCCGAGCCGGACGACATCGTCGGCGTACCAGTTGAACGTACCGGTGTTCCGGAGGTCCACGTAGAACGACCCGATCGGGTTCTCCGACTTGTCGATGGCCGGGTGCGGGGCCTGCCCGGCCCACACTGCCTGGTAGCCGTTACCGAGCGCGACCGGCCAGTAGATGCCGACGTCGTTCATCCAGGCCCGCCCTTCGGCGAGCGGCCGGACGTATTCCCTGATGTTGATCCGGCGGTCGGGCGTTTGCGCGGTGAAGCTGAAGCGGGCGGTCTCGCCGGGCTCGACCGTGTGGACGTTCGCGTCCCCCCCGCCGCCGGACTGGTCATCGAAGGTGGTGATCCGGTTCGGGCCGATCCAGGAACTATGGTAGAGGCCGCCCGACCGGTCCTGCGGTCGATCGGTGCCGAGACGGACCGGGTTCGCGCCGTCGTTCCGCCAGGCGATATTCCCGATGTTCTTGATGTCGAGCGTCAGGTCGGCGGTCCGGTTGGGATCGGTGGGAAGGCCGTTGCTCTGCGTGACCCACTCGTACCGGTAGATGTCCGGCTCCACGGTGATCCGCCAGTACATGCCGATGTCGCGCGGGAACCAGGTGATACCCTCCGCTACCGGTAGGAAATACTCCCTGTAGATGCCCGACTGGGTAGGTGCCGTCACCGTGAAGCCGAACCGGGCGGTCTCGCCGGGCTCGACCGTGTGGACGTTCGCGTCCCCGCCGCCGCCGGACTGGTCCTGGAACGTGCCGGTACGGCTCGGCGCCGGCCACGTCGCGGCGAACCGACTCGCGCGGTCACGTCCTCGGTTCGTCCCGAGCCGAATCGGATTCGCGCCGTCGTTCCGCCAGGTATTCTCGCCCTCGTTCTTCAGGTCCACGTAAAGCTCCGCCGTCTCGCCGGGACGGAAGCTCACGCTCCCGCCGGGCGAGCCGTCCACGCCCTGTCCGACGTGCGAGTAGTCCCAGAAGCGCTGGACGGCATAGATCGATTCATAGACGTCGGCGCGGTTTCGGATGCTGCCGAGGCGCGCGTAGAGGTTACCGCCAGGGCAGGCGGTGCTCGTATAGTTGCGGTGTCCGGCCAGCCGGCGTTGCGCCCGGCCGGTCTCGTCGGTGTAAACGCCCCAGGGCTGGAGGCCGCGGCGGGCCATCCGGAAGCCGGCGATCTTGCCGATGTTCTCGATCAACGCTCCCGACGGTCCGACGCTCTGGAAATTGCCCAGCGCCGCGATGCCGATGCTGCGGTCGTTGAAGCCGTAGGTGTGTCCACCCTCGACCTCGACCTTGTTCGTGTCGACATGGTTCTTATCGAAGTACCGGCCCTGGAAGATGTGGCCCGACTGATCGACCAGATAGTTGTAGCCGATGTCACCCCAATCGTTGGCAATCGCATGCTGGTGCCAGATCGCCCGCACGTTGGCGGCGCTGCTGGAGAACGAGGTCGTGGCATTCGAGACAGTGTGGTGCACCATCACCCGATCGAGCTTGTAGTAACGGGCATGCCATTCCGGTGAATTGCTCGGCCCGCCCCACTCGGCGCGGGAGTACACCCTCGGATCCGAAACCGCCGAAGCCTCTCCGCCGAAGAGCTTGCCAAGCAAGGTCTTCTTCGTAGGATCGGGACCGGTGGTCGCGTCGATCGCCGTGAGGGTCGGCACCGAAAGCTTCAGCGTACCGTCGTCCGCTTCCAGTGCGAAACGGTACTGGGCTTGTTTCGCGTCCGCCGTCAGCAGGATCGCGCTATGCATCGCCGGATCGGCAGTGTCCTTCTTGTCCTCGCCGTCCAGCTCCGACCACTCGCTCCAGCCGTTGCCGTCATTGGTCCGGATTTCCAGATGGGCCTGTCCGGGCCCTTCCTGGCGCCAGTTCAGTCCGATCGCATTGGTCTTCGGAAGTCCCGTGGAAAATTCCGGGGACTGGTACGCCAGTTCATCATCCGTCGCCAAGGCGTCCGCCGGATCGGTGTCCCGGCCGGACGTTACCGTGCCGCCGGAGAACGTGCCGCCGACCAGCTCCGCGGTCTTGATGTCGGTCTCCGGCTGGTGCGTGTCCTGCCACAGGAACAGGCCCGCGCCGAGCACGAACAGCACGGCCAAGGCCGGTTTCAGTTTGGGTGTACGTTTTCTCGGCATCCTGAGCATCCGTAAAATTATGTCAACTTAGCAGTTTTTTCACGATTTGTCAAGTCCTGACGGACTGATGGTGTGGCAGTGGCAGGATTCGAACCTGCGACCAACAGCTTATGAGTCTGCTGCTCTACCGCTGAGCTACACTGCCGAGGGTGCCCGTACAGTATACGGGGTCCTTCTCTGGCAGATAAACGCTGCATCGGCATCAGCCGGATTGTCGCACACGGGCCCCGAAGTGCAACGAACCGACTATGCCGCCTGGGCTTCTGCTTCCACTAGCTCCAACTTGCCTCCGGAGCCAAGCACCTGGGCAATGTCCGCTACTTCCAGCGTCCTCCGGTAGTCGCCCAAGTAGACCGTCCGTGTGCGCTGTTGCACTTGCAACAGCTCTTGAACGCTTTTGAGCAATATTGATTCGCCGGGCGCAATCTCTTCACCGGAATCAACCGAGAGGAAATCATACGGCCCCTTACTGATCCGCTTGTCTTCGACCGGTTCCTCGCCGATGGTGAGTCGCATGGCATGGCCTGCTTGCCGCGACCGGCCGACAAGCTCCTCGAGCGTTTCGCACGCCCGGGCGTAATTACCTTTCCGCATGTCCTGGGTTCGGACGCTATCGGAATCCCGAGAACCGTGCCAGCTTTCCAGTAAGACAATAGTTTCTCTTAGGTCACGCGTAATACCTTCTACCCGAGGATCCCCTTGCTCAGTTTCCGGACCATGAGTGGTCTTCATGACCCCAGCTTACCAAATCAGTACAGTATGCATCTTCCTTGTAGCGGGGGCAGGATTCGAACCTGCGACCTCGTGGTTATGAGCCACGCGAGCTGCCACTGCTCCACCCCGCAACGCGAGTAATAAGTATAGGAGCCGACCCCGGAGACGGTCAACCGGCGATCGTGGTCATGCTTCCCGTGCCAACGCCGCGGCGCCTACCACGCCGGCCTGTTCCAGCTTGCTCACCGATACGGTCACGTTCTCCCAGAGGGCCGTCATCGCCCGCCGGGCCGCTTCCTGCATCGCCAGGTCGAGATACAAGTCGGCCTGATCAGCTAACCCACCGCCGAGCACCACGTGCCGCGGCTGGAACGTGTTGACCGCGTTGGCGATGCCCACGCCGAGCCGGACGGCGAACCGCTCCATGATCGACACGGCCGCCGCGTCTCCCGACCGGGTAGCACGCGTCACGTCCAGTGCGGTAATCGAATCTTGCCGCTCCAGCAAGCCGGCCAAGTATCCTTCCGCCTCCGGTGCCGATGCCGCGGCGGCAGCCTCCGCCACCAAGCCGCTTCCGGACACTAAGTCGTGCAACCGTCCCGGATTGTAACTGGCGGCCGGGCCTCCGTAATCGTAATCGATGGTGGTATTGCCGAACTCGGAGCCGAGACCGTCGGCTCCGCGGAACAGGGTCCCGTCGATGATCACCCCCGCGCCGAATCCGGTGCCGAGCGTGAACATCACCAGATGTTTGGCCCGACGCGCCCGGGCTTCGCCGAAGGCTGCGCAGTTGGCATCGTTCTCGAGCCGGATCGTCCTACCGAACTCCTTCCTGAGATCCGGCAGCAGGGCCGGGCCGGCGTGCGGCAAGCCGTCCGTTCCGTATGGCATGCCGATCCCGACGGCCGATGGTACGGGCCCCGCGGCAGCGGCCGTCACGGCTTCGGCGATGGCACGTACCAGCGCCTTCTTCGTCTCGTGCGGCGTAGCCCGGACGATCAGGTTCCGGATCCGGGTTCCGGTCACTGCGCCGGCGGCGATCTTCGTCGCGCCGACGTCCACCCCCACGACGGGACCCTTAGGCGTCAAAGAAATACTCCCACCACTGCCGCGGGTTCGAGGGCGGCGTTTCCGGACGGGCCCGTTCCCCGGGCTGGGTGATGCTCACCAGGTCCTGGGTCGGCGGCTTGGGGACCACCACGACCCGTTCCCCGGGCCGCTGATATCCGAGCCGGGCCCGGGCCTCCTTCTCCTTGTACGCATCGGTCCGGTAGTACGCCAAGAGACTTCGGAGTTCCAGGTTCCGCTGTTCCAGTTCGTCCAACTCGGTGGACAGGAGTTTTTGGTCCTGATGCACGCGGTAGTTCTCATAGATCAGTTTCCCTGATCCAAGCAGGAGATACCCGAACACGAAGAGACCGAACACCACGATGGTGCGACGCTTGACCCATTCCATACGATCCGTCATGCCTTTAGCTTACCGCTAGTAGCAACACCCTAGTAGCGATAGGCTGGGACGGGGCCCGTAGCTCAGCGGTTAGAGCACCCGGCTCATAACCGGGCGGTCCTAGGTTCGAATCCTAGCGGGCCCACCAGGCTATTTCTTTTCCGGCGTCAGACGCGGCCGGGCCTCGGACTGCACGACGACGGATGCGACGAGACCCGTGAGCAAGGAAACGAGCAGGATACCCCAGGTGACCGCCCCGCGGGTGATATCGGTGCCGGTGGCATCCGAGATCACGTACCCGCCGGCCGCGGCACCGGCGACTCCGATTACGACGTTCGTCAGCAGTCCGCCGGGCAGATGCTTCTTCGAGAACAGGTACGTCAGGTGTCCGGCAAGGGCTCCTGCCACCACCCAACTGATCGTGAGTTCCGACATCAAGAGACGTCCTCGGCCTCGATGAAGATGGTTTCCTCACGCAGCCGCGAACTCAGGGTGGTGTCGTTCTCGGGCCAACCCGGCTCGTTCTTCCAGGTCGCCAATTGGTCTTCCAGTTCGGTTACCGTACCCTTCACGGTCGCGGTCCCTGACGGGATCTCCGCATCCGTATGGACCCACAGGAAGCTGCCGTCGGCATCCACCAGGATGAAACCGACGCCTTCATGCTCACTGGAAACCTTGCCCGTCAGCTCGACCGTCTGGCCGACGTACGCATCGGGGTCCTCGTTGACCCCGCTGATTGTCAGGGATTCGGGAGCCGCGCTCGGTTCGGGCGTCGGTTCGGGCGTCGCCAAGCGTTCCTCGATTCCCGCCAGCCGCTCTTCCACCCGCTGCAAGTCACCGCTACTGGCCGCATCGCCGCGGATCAGGGCACCCAGGAGCAGCGCTCCAACGATACCGAAGCCGGCCCCGATCAGGAACGCGTTCCGGATCCGATTAGGCGACTGGTGCAATACGGGATTGACGGCCATCGTTGCTCACTATACCCAACCAAAGGTCACCCGCAACATTTAGGCACGTTTCAGACGCCCTCCGGGTATAAACGGCGTTTTCGGCATGGGATTCTCTCGATATACACAGGAGTACTCCACATTTTGTGGAAAAGCTGTGGATTGACCCACTACATGTTGATGGATACAGTGTATACAAGCTTGCCTTGTTCTTATGGAAATAAGCACGGTCACGTTTTTTCCCAGGCACACCCGGCTCACGGTCAGATTTCGCCACTCGCTCTACAGCTCCCAAGTCCACCGGATCCGCACCCATCTCCTCGACATGCTCCCCTCCCTCCGGGAGCATTTTTGCGAGAACCGGAACGGACTGCCGTTCCCCGAAGAGCTGGAGAGTACGGAACTCGGCCACGTCTTCGAGCATGTGATGCTGGCCGTGCTGGAACAACGCGGCATCCGGACCAGTGGACAAACGACTTGGAACTGGCATCGGGACCCGATCGGGACGTTCCATGTAACGATCAGTACCGGAAAGAAGTCGCTGGTCAAGGAAAGCCTACTCGTCGCCCAAGTCGTCCTGACGAACCTGCTGGTGGGGCCGGTACTCCCGATCCGGATCGACGGCGCCGGCAAGCCGGAATCCCGACGACCGCTTCCTGTTTACCGGCTCACGCCGGCCCGGAACGGCGGGCCGGAGAACCGTTTGCTGTTCGCGACGGAACCCGCCCACGCCGCACCGGCTCCGATATCCTCGGAGCCTCGTCGTGCGGCTGACTGATGGAGTCCCGTAGGTGCAAACCCTGTAGCGTCCAAAGCGGCCTATGCCCCGCCACCCCACGGGATGACAGGAACGGTGGGCCTATAAGTAATGAGACTGTTGGAGG
>JALYJZ010000008.1 GCA_030775025.1 bacterium | reverse complement strand
GTGTAATAGTCCTGGTCCACGCCCGGCCGATGGCGCAGCGCGGGCAGGACGGCGGCCAGGACATCGCGGATCGCATCGCGGCCGTACGGCGGTGCATGGCCGGCCAGCGCCTGCGTCAGCAGGAAGTCGATCACCGGCTGCGCCTCCGCGAGCGCCCGCTCCCAGGCCTTGGGATCCTGCTTGATCAGTTCGTCCGGATCCTTGGCATCGCCGAGATCCGCCACGGTGAGTTCAAGGTCGGTCAGACCGGCCGCCCCAACGAGCTCGATCGCCCGGAGCATCGCCTTGCGGCCGGCGGCATCCGCATCCAACGCGAAGACCATGGTCTTGGCGTAGCGGGCGATCTGCCGGAGCTGCTCCTCGGTGAGTGCGGTGCCGGATACCGCGATCGTCTGCTTCGTTCCCGCCTGATGGGCCGCCAGCACGTCCATCTGTCCCTCCACCAGCACGGCCGCGTCCGTTCCGATGATCGCTTCCTTGGCCGCATCCAGCGCGAAGATCAGCCTGCCCTTGTGGTAAATCGCCGTCTCCGGCGTATTCACGTACTTCGCTTCCTTGGCGTCGGGGTCCAATACCCGGCCGGTGAATCCTCTGATCACGCCCTGGCCGTCGGTAATCGGGATCATCACCCGACCCCGGAACCGCGCGTACGTGCCGCGACCTTTGGCGGCAAGGCCGGCATCCACCAACTCCTGCTCCGTGAAGTCCTTCTTCCTGAGCGCCATGACCATGGTGTCGAAGTCGTCCGGCGCGAAGCCGACGCGGAACCGCTTCAGCGTTGCCTCCGTGAGTCCGCGGCCCTCTAGGTATTCACGGGCCGCCTTGCCGGTATCGTGCGCCAACACCGCCTGGAAGTACCGCGCCGCCGCTTCGTTCGCTTCGAACAGGCGCTGCTTCTGCTTGTTGGCCTTGGCATCGAAGCCTTTCAGTTCCACGCCGGCGCGGTTGGCGAGCATCCGGAGCGTTTCCGTGAAGTCCGCCCGTTCGCGCTTCATCATGAAGTCGAAGATGTCGCCGCCCTCGTCGCAGCCGAAGCAGTGGAAGCTCTGGCGCTCCGGATTCACCATGAAGCTCGGCGTCTTCTCGCTATGGAACGGACAGAGCCCCTTGAAGTTCCGGCCCGCTTTCTTGAGCGGGACGGATTCGCCGATCACCTGGACGATGTCGAGCCGGGTCTTGATGTCGTCGACATCACTCATCGGATGCGGGTTCGGTTGGCCGTGCGATAGTCATGGTGGAATCGGAGTAAATATGAGAGAAATAAAAATACCCGCGCGTTTTGGGTATTCCTCATAAGTATACGGGACGGAGCCTTACATGTGCTCGTCGGCGTACCCCGTGAACTCCTCCGTGCGGACTCGCTGCTGGGGCACGCCGAGCGCGTCCAGTCCGGCGAGCGCGCGGCGGACCATTTCCGGCGGCCCGGCGACCATCCACCACGTGTCCGGGTGCTGCGCCAGCCACGGCTTGAGCGGGTCGGGTTTGAAGCGCCCGAAGCGGGAGACGAGCGTCCGAGTGTCGGCGGCGGTGAGCACGGTCAGCTCATCGAGGTAGGGCGCCAGTGCTTGGTCCCGGTTCCAGCAGAACAGGCCGAGCGGCCGGTTCGCATGCCTCGGGTCGTGCAGCATCGAACGGAACGGCGCGTTGCCGATGCCACCGGCGATCAAGGCGATCGGCGTGCCGTCGTTTGGGACGGCGAACGTGCCGAACGGGCCCTGCAGCCGGACCGGCGTGCCGTCGGGGATGCCGCGGAGATGCCGTTTCACTACGCTGTCCGAATCGCGGTACGCGATCGTGATCCGCTCCGGTTCACTCGGCGACGAAACGATCGAGAACTCGCGCATCCGGTCGGCGACATCGAGGTCGTCCGCATCCGGCATGATCGTGCTCAGGTATTGGCCGGAAGTGAACGGTAGCGGCCGGGCCGAACAGTCGAACGTGAGCTCGAGCGTATCTTTCGCTATTTCCCGGCGGCGCAGCAGGGGCGCTTCCACGTCGACGACTTCCGCGATCTCTATCACCGTTTTCCCCGTGACGATTCGTACAGCGTGATGAATGCATCCACCGACATCCGGGCCACCGCTTCGCCGATGACTTCCAGCGGCAGGTCCTCGAGCTTGCGGAACCGGACACAGGATTTTCCCATGTCGAGCTTCTTGCCGGCTTTCTCGAATTCCTTCCGGAACCACGCCTCCTCGCCGGCGTGTCCGTAGATGCACATGAGGTACACCGCCATGTGGTTCTTCTGCGAGGCGATCGAAGCGATTGCCAGCGGCTGGCCGTTGTAGGTGTAGGGGTACCGCTCAAGCGGGATGAAAAAGCTGATCATCCCGTACTGCATGCCCTCCTCGTATCCTTCCGGAAGGTATTTTCGGATCACGTCACGGACCGCGCCGATCGCCTCCCGCCGGTCCGGCGGCAACTCGGCCAGGTATGCTTCGACCGTCTTGGCGTCGCTGCTTACCATGCGGTCATGCACTCCGCCATCCCATTCATGCCCACGATATGGTCACTTCCGCGCGTTGCCACGGCCTGTCCTGTTCGCAGCAGGTGCAAGGCGGCTCACCGTCCGCGGCCGAACTGGCCGCGGCAAAGCCGGACTCCCTGAAGTGTTCGGCAATGCCTTCCATTACCTCGCCCCAATGGTCGTCCGGAAACGCCGTGTACACATGGTCGTAAATGGCGTGTTGCTTCCCTTCTGCAGCCGCTTCTTTGGCAGCATGAACCAGTTTCTCGGTTCCCCAGGCAACCAGCTGCACGATCCTTTCTTCACGGCTGGCTCCGGATTCGATGCGTCCCGGAGCTTCGCTATCCGCTCTTTCACGAGCAGAGGCGAGTGATGCATCGAGACTTTGCTTGGCCATGGTGGATACCTTTCGCAGACGTACAGACAGTATAGCAATGCCTCCCCTCCCCATTGCAGGCTGACTATATCATTGCTCACTAGTGTTACGAAGCTCCGGCTGGCTGCTACAATGTTTCGTTACGTCAACCATGAGGATACGCAGCGAAATCACGTTAAACAGCATGGGCTGGACCGAGCGACCGGACCGGCCGGCCGACGATGCCGAGATAGTAGCGGAAGACCGTCCGGCACCCGAGCTCAACCGCGACCTGTACAATCCGGAGAATGCCGAGCAGCTCGCCGTGGTCCGACAGCACTGTATGGAACATCCGCAGGGCATCCTGCTGGACGTCTATCAGGCCGTCACCGAGCTCGAATTGAAACATCCGCCAGGAAGTCTGGAAGCACAGCGGCGGCACCTCCGGGGGCTGCGGGGAGAAGTGAAGGAGCTGTCTGACGAGTTACTGAAGGCTCTGGTGGAACATCCGTACCACGCCATGGGGCACGAGACGGAAGGTCCGGCCGATGCCTGGATCATGACCGTCCTCGACTACAACCGTCTTCGGTTCAACGATCTTGATGGCGAACGGAAGAAACAGATCCTCGGCGAGTTGGGTGACGTGCTGTGGTACGCCTCACGCGTCGCCGCCGAATCGGGCAGCAGCCTGTCGCGTTCGTTCGTGGCCTTCCTGCGGGATGCGGGAGCCGGCGGGATCAAGCAGAGCTATGACCACGGTTTCGGTGAAGCGATCGAGACCCGGGCCGGAGAAATCCTCGATGTCCGGCTGGTGCAGGACATCGCGTTAAGCCAGAAAAAAGCGTTCACCGTCCGCACGGATCCGGAAACGCCGGACGAGGCGCTGGCCACCATCGACAACATGCCGCACCGTCTGCTGGAGCGGATCTACGGCGACGAACTGTACGCGAGCTCGGGAGGTGACGTCTGGGATACGGAACGACCGTATGAGCACTTGCCGCACACCGAGGTGACCGTCGGCAAACTGGTCTGGTTCGTCGCGTACACTTCGAACTCGCTCCTGAACGCGGACTTCGCCACCGTCATGCGCGCCAATCTGGAAAAGATCACGCGGCGCAGCCAGCACGGGACGATCTTCAGCAGGCAAGATCGCGGCGTGGGTGACGAAGCCGAGTTGCGGACAGCCCGGAACACCCGTGTTCCGCTTGAGTGATGCGGAGAGGGAGGGATTCGAACCCCCGAGACCCTTGCGGGCCTGCCGGTTTTCAAGACCGGTGCCTTCAACCACTCGGCCACCTCTCCGTTCCTGACTGGTAACGTCCCCGTCCAGCTTAGCAGCCGCGCCGCTCCAGTCGTCCAGAGCTTGACAGATGTGCATTTTTATGCTTTAATAGAGCGATTATCAACTTTCGCACTCAGCGAAACGGTATAGTCAGGACAACACCATGCCAAAGCAGAACGACACACCGAACCAGCCCGCACCCGCGCCGCAAACGCCGGAGGATGCGAAGGGTGCGCCTACGACCCAGGCGGACGCCGAACGGCCGCTCCTCGCCTGGCAGACCAAGGAGTTCCAAGAATTCGATCGGAACCGGCGATGGTATGCCGTCGCGCTAGTACTCGGTGCCGTGCTCGTGACCGGAGCGCTCGTGCTCCAGCAATGGCTCGCCGCGGCGGTGTTCGCATTGGCAACGTACGTGGTCGTCCGGCACGCCGATGACAAGCCGCGCCTGCTTTCGGTCGCGATCTCCAAGCTCGGCGTGGAGGTCGGCGGCACGTTCCATCCGTACAGCGAGCTCAAGACGTATTGGATCATCTACAAGCCGCCGGTGAAGACCCTGACGATCCAGAGCACCAACCGGTACCGGCCGCTGATCAAGGTGAACCTCGAGGACGTCGACCCGCTGGCGGTACAGGGCGTGCTGAAAGACCACCTGCCGGAACAGCAGAAGCAGACCGAGGATTTCATCGACAAGTTCAGTCGCTGGATCCGGCTGTAGCGGCAGACCGTTCGCGTAACGACCGGCGGGATCCGGGAAGCCCAGGCCGAAAGGGAAAATAATGGCTACAATGGAATGCGTGTGCGTACGCGCCTGTAGCTCAGTGGATAGAGCGTCGGCTTGCGGAGCCGGAAGTCGCAGGTTCGAATCCTGCCAGGCGCGCCACGTCCTTGTAGCTCAGTGGATAGAGCGCTTGCCTCCGGAGCAAGAGGTCGCAGGTTCGAATCCTGCCAAGGACGCATTGAGGCGATACGCTCGCTCCGGTACGATGGGGCCGTGATCAGCCGAGGTAACAAGAAGTTCTTCTACTTCACGCCGCTCCGCGGTGGCTGATTGACGTACCGTCCGTACTAATCGCCACCGCCAGGTGGCTTTTTTAATTGAAAGGAGGAGATATGGTCGAACGAGAAGGATCGCCCGAAGGCGCCTACGACCCGTCAGGGGAAGAGGTAGCGTCCAACGACGCCGAAGAAGCACGTACTGAACGGGCCGATTCGACGGACCGGCCTTCCGAACCGGTGGAAATCCCTGCCGGCCGGAAGTCGCGTCCCCCCTGGCTACAAGTCGCCGTGGGATTACCGATAATGCTTCGGTTGACAAACTTATTGTGGTTGGTAGGATAGGCATGACCGAATGTGTCTGCAAGCCGCTTCACGGCTGAAGTACGAGCCACCTGGCTTGTAGCTCATTTCCATCTCATCCCAAGGAGGATGCTCAAGTGCAGAAGACCCTGCGGCTCCGCGGCCACCCGGCCACCGAGCCCACGCCCACCCGCACCGAGTTCACCCGCGACCACCACGGCACCGGCGACCCGACGAGCACCTAGCGCGAGCCGTCGGCGTCGACGCCACCAACTAGTCACGCGCTCCCGTAGTAGTAACTAGCGTGACGGGATGAGAATGGGAGAGAAACCCAGCAGAGAGTCACGGCGATAAGCACCCCTGCCCATCACCACGACTCTCTGCCTCATCCTGCCCGAACATCATGCCAAGCCGAACCGGTCCGGGCTTTGACCCCGGCGATTTTGCAATAGACTAGAGGTACGGAGGAGTGCCGGAGCGGTCGAACGGGGCGGTCTCGAAAACCGTTAGGCCCGCAAGGGTCTCGGGGGTTCGAATCCCTCCTCCTCCGCAAGATCTTTACGAAAGGAAAAGGAGGCTGATGAACGTCGAATTATTTGCCGCGGTCAGTGGAGTCATCGCAAGCGCCGCCTACTTCCCCGAAGCGCTTAAGATTTACCGAAACAAATCGGCTCATGACATTTCCTTGATCACTTTTTCGATCTGGTTCATGTTCAGCATCGTCTGGCTGTTTTACGGCATCCATCTCGGCGAACTGCCGGTTGTCCTTACTTACTCGATCGCATTGGTCGGGGTTTCGTTGGTATTCGGGTTGTCGATCTTTTATGACCAGCGCAAGGATCCGCATAGCCGTCCGCAGACACGAAAGTAACCGTTTACGCGAAGATCTCAGTGCACGCCCGCTCTTTTGACCCGGTATGATAGGCAGGCGTTAACAATACGTCCGGAGGGGTACCCAAGTGGCTTAAGGGGCGGGATTGCTAATCCTGTAGGTCGGCGTTAGCCGGCGCGAGAGTTCGAATCTCTCCCCCTCCGCAGCATTCGAGCTAATCATGGCTAACCGAAAGACCAGCAGCAGTAAGCTCCGTTATTGGCACCAGTGCGTGGATTGTAAAAAGCGCTGGCCGGCCGATCGTTTTTTGTATACCTGCCCGGCATGTGACGGCCTCCTGTTGATCGAGCGCGATGAGGACTTTCTTAAAGCCCGGCTGGGCAGCGGCCGCGCGCTCCGGAACTTCTTCGATGACCTCCGGTTCGGTAACCGGCGACGCCTGTACCCTAACAACTCCGGCGTCTGGTTGTGGCGGGAACTTGTGCTGCCCGGCTTTCCCAAGCGGGCGATCGTCTCCCTGCGCGAAGGCCAGACCGACCTGTTCGAAATCCCCGACTGGATGAAGCGGGAACTCGGCTTGCCCAACCTCTTCATCAAGATGGAGGGCCAATCGCCGTCCGAAAGCTTCAAGGATCGCGGCATGACCGTGGCGATCTCGGACGCCCTGCGGTTGCAACAGAACCATCCGGAACAGGGCATTGCCGGTGTCTGCTGCGCCTCGACCGGCGACACTTCTGCCGCGGCGGCCGTGTTCGCGGGCTACGTCCGCGACCATCTTGATTGCCTGGTGCTCCTTCCGCACCAGGGCACGGCACGGTCGCAGCTCTTCCAGGCGATCGCGCACGGTGCGCGGATCCGGGAGATCAAGCATCCGGACGGATTCGATGCCTGCATGCGCTTGATCGAGCAGTTCATCAAGCAGCACCCCGAATTGGTGCTGGTCAACAGCAAGAATGATATGCGGGTGGTCGGGCAAGAGACGATCGGACTCGAGATACTCCAGGACCTCTCGTGGAAGGTCCCGGAATGGATCGCGGTTCCTGCCGGCAACGGGGGTAACCTCTCGGCGCTCCTGAGCGCGCTGCTCCTGGCACGGCGGCTCAAGCTGATCAACCGCTTGCCGGGAATCATCGTCGGCCAGACCGCGGTGTCCGATACCTTGGTGCGTTGGAGCAAGAGCGGTTTCCGGAAGTACCGGCCGGGACCGCACGGCAAGACCATTGCCAGCGCGATGAACATCAATGATCCGGTAAGTTTCCCGCGTATCGAGAAGCTCTACCCTGAATTCAACATACGGTTTTACCGCTCCACGGAGCCGCGCATTCAGGCAAGCTGGAGCCGCTTCTTGCTGGCCGGGGCGAACGTTTGCCCGCAGAGCGCGGTCGCACTCGATGCGGTGCTGCAGGCCCGCGCGGACAGGTCCGTCAAAGCGAAGGATACCGTCGTGTCCATTTCCACCGCCTCGGGCGTAAAGTTCGCCCAGACGGTCGGGGCCGTCACGGGCAAGCCCGGATCCGCTCCCGACCTGAAGATAGTGTCCGGCACGTTGCGGGCCTTGGAAAAGTCGCTGTAGCTTCGCTACATTACCGGACGTATGCTACGATTTCCTGCTAAGTAATCACGGAGCAACATGGCTGACCCTCATCCCACCCTCTCGCCCGACCACGACCTGTGGCAGTTCCAAATGGCCATGGTGGAGGCGTCGGGAGACCCCAGCGAAGCACTCGACCATCAGATGCTGACCGGCGGAACCCGGCTTTCGCCGGACCGGAAGTCCCTCGAGACGCTGACGTTCATGTTGTGGCACGAGACCAATCCTGAGTATGTGAGGATGATGCATAGCGAGCCCGAAGAGTTGATCCCTCACCTGCTCTTTGACGAACAGGAGCGGATTACCCGCCAGCCCTTGGAGCTGACGATGGCCGGATGGGTGAACGAAGCGGTGCCGCTGGAGCGTCGATTCGAACTGCAGGCCGCTTTCCAGGCCGAGCACCCCGATGCTGCCAGCGACTTCGGGAACAGCGACACCATGTCAGCCCTGATCTGCGCAGGCTGGCTGATCAGCGACTTGCCAGAGGAGACGAAGAAGGCATGCGCCGAGGCAGTATTGCAGAAGCTTCCCACGGACGGCGAACACGGGGACGTGCAGGAAGCGACGCGCCGGGCTGCCGCCGAATCGGCGGAAGAGTACCGTGCCTTGCTAGAGTCGACGGACCGCTAGGCCTTGCTTAGCCGTCCTGCCGCACCTGGTGCGCCAGCAGACCGATCAGTTCTTCTTCGCTGTGTTCGCGCTCTCTCACTGGCGTCTCGTTGAACCGCCTGAGCTGCTCGATCGCGTCCTCAATCGGATCGTACTGTTTCACGTAGAAGTTCATCGCGTGGCCAATCCGTTGACGATGCGGAAGCGGAGCACCCGGGTCAGCGTGTCATTGAACCCGGTCCGGTCACGTACCAGCGTGGAGGCCAGCACATCTTCCAGGCGGAGGACGTTCCGGGCGGCGGCATCACGCAGCGACCGGTCCCCGGGACGTAGGTTGAGTTCCAGAAGCTGCCGATAGGGTACGTCTGTCAGCTGGTTCCACGCTTCTTCCGACACCAACGACTGCAGCCGCGGGTACGTTTCGTAGGCCGTTTGTAAGTCGTCCGTAAGTCGCAGCAGGTCTACCAGGTGGCGCTTCACGAACGCGCTGTCGGCTCGAAACGTCTTTCCTTTGCCTGATTTGGGGGTGATATCTCGTTTCATGGAAAACTCCATAGCCACCGAGGATAGCACCAAAAATCGCTTTGTCAAGCCAAAACCATGAAAGCCGGGCGGGAAAGAACCATTTTCCCAGGGTACACTGGAAGGGTGATGCGAGCCGAAACGGAAATCTTCCGAGCGTACGATATCCGCGGAATCGTCCCCGACCAGCTGGACGAAGCCGGCGCCGAGCAGGTCGGCCGGGCGTTCGCGGCGTACCTGCGGCCGACACAGGCTGTCGTCGGCCGGGACGTGCGCACGACCGGCCCGGCCTTCCAGGCAGCGATCATCAAGGGACTGACCGCTTCCGGCGTGGATGTGATCGATATCGGCCAGGTTTCGACGGACCAGTACTACTTCGCCTGTGCCAAGCATGATGCCCCCGGCGTCATGGTCACCGCTTCGCACAATCCGCCCGCGTACAACGGCTTCAAGATGGTCCGGAAGATGCCGGAGTTGGTTCCCGTAAAGGAATTTCGCGCGTGGGTGCTCGAAAAAAAGTACGACGATGCCGCCGAATCCGGCACGGTCACGATCGAGGACACGCTGGACGCCTTCGTAGACCGGATGTTGGAGATCGTTCCCGCCGACCGACTGAAACCGCTGAAGGTCGTGGTCGACGCTTCGAGCGGATCCCAGGGCGCCGTCTGGAAGAAACTCCGGACGCTCCTATCGCTCGATATCGTTCCACTGTTCTGGGAACCGGACGGCACGTTCCCGGGTCACCCGAACGACGTAATCCAACCGGAAGCCAAGGAGCCGCTGCGGGAGAAGGTGCTCGAAACGAAGGCCGACCTCGGCCTGATCTTCGACCCGGACGGCGACCGCTGCCTGGCGGTCGATGATGAAGGCCACGACATTCCTGGCGACTACCTGACCGCGCTCCTTGCCAGGACGATGCTCAAGCGAGCACCGGGCGGCACCGTCGTGTACGACATCCGTGCCAGCGATGCCGTCCCCGACGCCATCCGGGAAGCCGGGGGTACGCCGCTGGCCTGGAAGGTCGGGCACACGCACATCAAGCCGAAGATGATGGAGCATGACGCCGTCTTCGGCGGCGAGGTTTCCGGCCACTTCTACTTCCGGGACTTCGGGTACGCCGACTGCGGCATCCTGGCCGGACTCGCCATCCTGGAGTATGTGAGCGGCCTGCCGGGCCCGCTCAGCGCCGAACGGAAGGAGCTGGAATCGCGGTACGCCTTGAGCGGTGAGCTCAACTCGAAGGTCGCCGACGTGCTGGCCGTCCTGGCCCGGATCAAGGAGCGGTATGC
>JALYJZ010000007.1:8774-10567 GCA_030775025.1 bacterium | reverse complement strand
AGCAACCAGCCCGGCACCTCGCGAGGTGCCGGGCTGCACGGTACGATGGTCGCATGCGAACGTTACGTAAATTCGGAAACACGGCGACGCTTCTGATAATCGCCGGTGCCGTACTTGGCATCGCCGGCTGTGACAACAAACCGGAACCCGCGCCGACCCCGGCAGTTTCCGAATCCCCCAGCCCGATCGACGAAGCCAAGGGCCGGTACACCGAGGCCTTGGAGCGCGCCAAGAAATGGCAGGAAAACGCGGAACTCGCGCGGGTGTATCGGCGCTTCAGTGGCACGCTGGCCCCGGCGGCTCCCACCCCGGCCATCTATGCATTCTCGTCACTGGCCGAACCTCGCTCGACGTTCGAGGTCGAGTTCCAGGGTGACAACGTATCCGACCGGACGGTCGAGAAACAGCCGTTCGAACTGTTGTTCAACCCGGTCGACGTGGCTGGCTGGAAGGTACCGCCGGACGAGGCACTGCGGATCGCCGAGGAAGCGGGTGGCGAGTCATTCCGCGAGGCGCACCTGGCCGGATACACCGTTCTTCAGCAGCTCTCGAAGATGGGGGCATATCCGCTCCAGTGGTACTTCCGGTACGAGGCCGGTGACGGTACCGACCTTCGGCTTGAGATCTACGTGAACGCGGACTCCGGCAGCGTAGACTTCAAACGGGAAGTGACGGTCCGTTAATGAAAGAGACCCATTACGACATCCTTGGCGTATCGCGGACGGCGACCGCCGAGGAGATCAAGCGCGCGTACCGAACCTTGGCCCGGGAGTATCACCCCGACGTTAACAAAGGCGACCAGGCGGAAGAGCAGTTTAAGCGGATCAACGAAGCGTATGGCACCCTTTCCGATTCACTCAAGCGCGCCGACTACGACCAACAAGTCGCGGACCCGGGCGTGCGGGGCGGTGGCGGAGTGTCCGGTGCCGGCACCGCGCGTCCAGGGGCATCCCCGGCCGAAGCCGCCGCGGCCCAGGGGCCGTACCGGCAGGCGCTGATCCGTGCGGCACTCGCCCGGACGATTGCCTGGGGGTTGATCGCGGCGCTAGTCGGCTGCTTACTCGCCCTTTCGCTTGAGTACCTCACCGCCACCCGGATCGATCCTTCCGCAGGGATTCTCGGCGCCTTGCCGGGTCTGATCATCGGCTTGCTCTGGGGAGCGGATTATAATTTCAAAGTCGAGACGTTCCTCGGTACCGGCTGGCTCGGGCGGAGCTATACGCTGGCCCGGACGATCCTGATGAGTCTCGGTCTCGCTTACTACGGCGGGTTGCTCGGCGGCACGATCGATGCCGCCGCCGGGACGGGCGTATTCACCGTGTCCCTGATCCTGCTCGGCGTCCTGGCCGGTGCCGTGGTGGGCTCCGACGGAGACACCGTCGAGAAGTTCCGGAGCGGCCAAGGGCGGTTCAACCTGTTCTACACACTGCTACGCGGAGCCGAGGTCGGCGCGCTCGGGGCCGCGGTCGGCGCGGGACTCGGCGGCGTCCTGGCGATCGCAGGCAGGGGCGAAGCCTTCGGGTGGACCGTCCTTGCGGGATTCGCGCTCGGCATGATCGTCGGTTCCGTGAAACCGCCCAACCTGGCGGCCTATGCCAGTTACGCTTCGGCATCCGTCAAAAGCCTGCTGATTATCTTGATGGTGCTCGGTGCGCTGATCGTAGGCGTGCTGTTCGGGGTGGTAGCGGGGCCGGAGTTGCTGCCGAGCGGAGAGTGACCCCTGACGGTGCGACGATAATTCCCTAAACTAGACACGTTATGCCTACGAGCAAGGACTATTACGACATTCTCGG
>JALYJZ010000007.1:0-8764 GCA_030775025.1 bacterium | reverse complement strand
CGCATAAGTACCACCCGGACAAGGGCGGTACGAAGGAAGACGAACGTAAGTTCCGCGAGGTCCAAGAGGCGTACGAGGTGCTATCCGACGACAAGAAGCGGGCGACATACGACCAGTTCGGTCACGCCGGCGCGGCAGGTGCCGGAGCCGGTCCGGGCGGCTTCGGCGGCCAGGGCTTCGGGGGATTCCAGGGCGGTGCCGAGGGCGCTGACTTCGGCGGATTCGGGGACATCTTCGAACAGTTCTTCGGCGGTTTCGGCGGCGGCGGTACGCGGCAGCGCGGTCCGGCGCGCGGATCCGACCTGCAGGTGAACGTGACCGTCGATTTCGACGAAGCCGTCCGCGGCGCGGACAAGGAATTGTCGCTGACGCGCCGGGCGACCTGCGGAACCTGCGACGGCAATGGCGCCGCCAAGGGCGCGAAGATCGTGACGTGCCAACGCTGCGGTGGCCAGGGGCAAGTGCAGGTCACCCGCCGGACGATCCTGGGCACGATGGCCCAGGTGGCCCTCTGTCCCGAATGCCATGGCGAGGGCAAGCGACCGGAAAAACCGTGTCCGACCTGCGGCGGCGAAGGACGGGTGCAGAAAAAGGAAACGCTCAAGGTGAAGATACCGCCGGGTATCGACGACGGCCAGACGATCCGCGTGCAGGGCGCCGGCGAGGCCGGCGAACGGGGGGCGCCATCCGGCCATGCGTACGTGGTCATCCGCGTGAAACCGTCCAAGGTGTTCGAACGCGACGGTGCCAATCTCAGGATTGCCGTGCCGATTAGCTTCGCCCAAGCCGCGCTCGGCGCCACGGTCGAGGTTCCGACGCCGACCGGCGACACCGCCACCTTCAAGATCCCGGCCGGAACCCAGAGCGGGACGCCGTTCACGCTGCGGGGCGAAGGCATGCCGAAACTTGGTTCCGCTGCCCGCGGCGACCTGGTCGCGACCGTCCAGGTGGTCGTGCCGAAGAAGCTCTCCGCGGAGGAAAAGAAGCTCGTGGAAGAGCTCGGCAAGCACGGCGGCGCGGGTACCGGCGGCAAATCCGGCCTGTTCGGCAAGCTCGGTTTGTAGTTTCACGCTTGTCGCCTGCCTGCGGAAGTAGTACGCTTTTTTCAGAAACCAAAACGAACGAACCGTGGAATTTTTTACCGGATTAGATGTGAACAGCCCCAGTTGGGATTTGTTCATCTTCCTTTTCTTCATCGTCGCGACCTTCGTCTACGGCTTCACGCTGGGACGCTCCCGGATCATGGTGCTCCTGGTCAGCACCTACATGGCGCTGGCGCTCACGCAAACGGCGCCTTTCCTGGGCGGCACGGAGGGAGTGACCGTCGGCTCCAGCCCGTTCTTCGTGGTACAGATCACGGCGTTCGTGGCCACGATGCTGCTGATCTTCTTCTTCCTCTCGAACTCCGCGCTGCGGCGGGCGTTCGCCGCCACCGAGATCCAGGGCAAGGCCTGGCAGATCATCGTCTTCTCGATCCTCCACGCGGGACTGCTCGTTTCCGTGGTGCTCTCGTTCGTACCGCCGGACCGCCGCGCCGCGTTGCTCGACGGCACCCAGAACTTGTTCGCGACCGAGACCGCGCTGTTCGTGTGGACGCTCCTGCCGGTCATCGTGATGATGTTCGTGCGGGATCCGGAAGAAGACTGATCGCGCTCACTGCCGTCGTGCCGGAAACGCTTCCCCGGGACTTTCTGTCAGAGGGTAACATCCTTATTCCTGGATTCTAAGCGTTTCCTGACACGAGACAGTGAGCGCTTAGCCTTCTTAGCCAGAACGGCCTGGCAGGGTACAATATGTGAGCTGCCCCGGTAGCTCAGTTGGCAGAGCAGTGGGCTTTTAACCCATGTGTCGGGGGTTCGAGACCCTCCCGGGGCACCGTTGTAAAAATGGCTTTACCGTGGTAAATTAAGCGGCTCCTTACGAGCAGTCGTTGCTTCTTTAATAACCAGTGTTACTTACGAGGCCGTAGCGCCGAGGACGTGTTCACGTTTTCCGCGCTACGGCTTGAATAGCGCAGCAATGATAGGCTGTAGGCCCCGTAATACGGGGTAGGCAGTAGGTCATCAACTAAGGAGGTCCCGCATGGGACACAGGCACAGTAAGAGCAGCATCGTTTCCGGATCGGGCATAGCCCACGAGATCATCCGGACATTGTCTAATCGAGTCGAGGATCTCGGCGGATCCGATAGAGATCTGCGTCGGCTGCTAAGACATACGGAGCTCCTCGACGAGGTAGCCGATCTGGTCATAGCTTCGGGAAGGCGCACCGGTGCATGGATGCGTTTGGTGGTTAACCAGGACTATTCCTTGCAAGAGGCGATAGCTTCCGCCGAGTTTGATGATTGCCATCCCGTCTATTCAGAGGTTGAGTGGGATGACTGGCATGAGGGACTTCTTCCTCCCCTCGGGGACGAGGAGGATAGTTTCCGGCTCGTTCGCTTCGATCTTGGCACCCTGTCCATGGATGAGGTGATCCAGGAGCTTAAGCGATTGAACCTGCGGCCGGCATCCCTACGGGAGCTGATCGAGGTCAGTAAGGCTTATCCCGAGATTCGCGACAAGGGAGAGGTGGTGGCCCTCGGTTCAATACTGAAGCGTGCCGGTTGCACCATGGTGCCTCGCCTTACTCGTGGAATCCCAGAGAGTCACCGCCACCTGGGAATCATGAGTCTTGGAGAGCGCGCTTCCCGCTTGGATATCACCATCTCATTCCTGGCGGCATCCAAGTAGTAAGTAACACATCCGACGGAGCGCCTGCCCTAGTGACTTAAGTGACACGTGCCGGCAGGCGCTCCTGACCCCCCCGAAGCGTTCGTTGATTGCCCTCGCAATTCCCGGACGCTTCTTTTTAAGGAACGTCGCTTCTTCGACCGGTGTATGCTGGAGTGTCATGGACGCCGAAAGACCGATTTACTTCGTACGGCATGGGGATTATGACGAAAGCCATCCCGACGATAGGTTTGGACGTCTCAACGAACGAGGCATCGCCCAGGCTTACCGGGCCGCTGAAGCGCTTTCCGATATCGGAGGAGAAGCCACGCTCTTGTCTTCCAGTGCCGCACGCACGGTAGAGACGGCTGAGATCATCGGAAGGGTACTGGGAATCGAGCCGCGCGTTAGCGAGGAACTCTATCGCCATGGGAACTTCGCTACGGAGGTGCTACACACCGGCGATTTGGAACAGCTGTTGGGCGATGCGCTCGCCGAAAGCGGACTGACGTTCGAAGCGGTCGACCGGCTCGTGGTCGTAAATCACATGCCGCTGATGGGACTGGTGAAAGGACTCAGGACCGGCGGGGTGGAAATCATACTTAACGGTGAAATCGTCGAATACGATCCCGGTACATGGATCCCGCTGGCTGAGTGGTCCTCGCCGAGACGTGGCTGACCTCGGACTGGGTTGGAACCGTCAGGACGTATGGGTTTCCGGCCGCATGCGGAGTCCCTTGGCGGCTTCCAAGTGCACCGGTCGGACATCCACGAACGACAATCCTTCCTGCGGATGTTGGAGCCGCTCGGCAGCAAGCTTCAGTAATCCTGTGTAGTCACGGCGTTCGTCCAGCTCGGAACCGATCACATGCACGTGCATCAGCTCGTCGAGCTGATAGCGCTTCCGAAAGTGGGCGACGAAGTCTGGCGTGGCGTCGGACACCAGCCCGAGCACGTGGGTGGGCGATTGCACGCGGATCCGGCCGAGCACTGACTGCTCCACTTCCGTGCCGTTGATCGCGAACATGGACAGCGTGTCGATTTCCTCAAGGGCCAGCTTGAGCGCGACCCGTCCCCAGTGCTCGCTCTGGGTGATCTCGCCGCGGTCGTAGGCCGGCTTGGATTCGGTGATCGCGGCGGCTACCTCCTCCGCGTCGCGCTCCAACGCTTCGGCGATGTTTTCCGCCTGGGCGGTGAGGTCGTCGCGGACGATCGCGCCCAAATCGTAAAGAATGGTCGGTTTCTGCATATGCGCAGCATAGCAAACCGTCAGACGCTCGATGATGGCTGAGGTCTTGACAAATGGTTATTTTTTAGCTATGATTAGGCAATTTTTCAGAAACACATATGACACGAAGCATCAGGAGGGTCCTCGTTTCCTCGACCGTAGTCGCGGCTTGTGCGACCGTCACGGCGATCGCCGGCATCGCGCTTCTTTCGCAAGGTACAGCCCCCGCCGAGCCGACGGCGCTCAATACCACCGAACGGATCGAACGAGTTACCAAGGTCGCCGGCAAGCCTGTAGAGACGGTGAAGGTGGGTGGCCGCGAGACCAAGGCCGCCGCGGATCATCTGGTGGTAACGCTCGCAGACGACGAAGCCAAGACGCAGTTCGGCGATCGTCTCACGCCGACCACCCTCCCCGGTACCTACCTGTTGGAGATTGACGGCCCGGTGGAAGCGGAACGTGCCGTCGTGGCCGCGCGACCCGGCGTGGAACGGGCGACCCCCGACTACGTGGTCACTGCAACCCGGACTCCGGACGATCCGCAGTATTCGACCTATCAGTGGAATCTGCCGAGAATCGATGCTCCGCAGGCGTGGGACCGGACTACGGGCGCCAGCTCCCTGTTGACTGCCAATATCGACACCGGCGTGAACCGGAACCATCAAGACCTGGCAACCCGGATATGGACCAATGCCGGTGAGACACCCGGCAACGGCATCGATGACGATGACAACGGGTACATCGACGACGATACCGGCATGGACTTCGTGAACGCGACCCAGCCCGGCGGCGTCTTCCAGAACGACAGCAACGGCCCGTCGGACGACCACGGGCACGGCACCCTGACCGCCTCGGTCACGGGAGCCGCTACCGATAACGCGACCGGCATCGCCGGCATAGACTGGCAGGCGGAGATCGTCGCGGTGAAGGTGCTTGATAGTGACGGGTACGGGTTCTTTTCCGACGTGGCGGAAGGTATCCGGTACGCTTCCGTCGTCGGGGCGAAGACTGCCAACCTCAGCCTCGGTTCGTTCGGCGTGGATAGCGACGCCATGACCGACGCGGCCATCGAGTACGCGACCGGTCGCGGGACCGTCGTCGTGGCGGCTTCCGGTAACGACGGCTCCTCGAGTATCGTGGACTACCCGGCCAAGCACCCAGATGCGATCGCGGTCGGCGCGACCGGCTCCACCGACGCCCGGGCCGGCTATTCCAACGGCGGCGCGGAACTCGACCTGGTGGCTCCCGGCTCCGGCATCCGCGGCGCGGGACTCAGCAGTAACTCGGCGTATATCAATGCCAGCGGCACGTCGCTTTCCACGCCTCACGTGACCGGCGCGGTAAGCCTGCTGAAGAGCATCAACCCCGCGCTGACCACCGCGCAGGCCCGTAGCATCCTCCGCGATTCCGCGGACAAGGTCTCGGGGATGAACGGCGCAAACCGGACGAACCTATACGGCCATGGCCGGCTCAACGCCAAACGGGCATTGGACCAGCTGAAGCCGTATTCGGCGAGCTGGGCCGGCCAGTCGGCGTCTCCGACGGTCAGCTCCGGCGAGGACGCCGCGGTCTACGTCGACTTCAAGAACAACGGTTCCCAAGCCTGGTCGAATACCGGATCGAATCCGGTCCGGCTCGGGACCAGCCATCCCCGTGACCGCCAGTCGCCGTTCTATAACTCGACCTGGCTGACCCCGACCCGGGTCGGAAGCTTCACCGGCCGCGTTGAATCGGACGATTCGGTGACCGCCACGGACACGATCGAACCCGGCGAGACCGCCCGGTTCGGCTTCACGATGACGGCACCGCCGCGGACGAGTGCGGCGAACCTGCGTGAGTACTTCCAGCCGGTAGTTGAGGGCGTGACCTGGCTCGAGGACTGGGGGATGTACCTGGAAGCTTCCGTCCCTGCGGAGACCTACCAGTACCAATACGTCGGACAGACCAATCCGACGGGAGTGATGCAGCCGAACGAGCGCCAGGAGGTGACGATCGACCTGAAGAATACTGGCACCTCGGTGTGGCGCAACGACACGCTCTACGATTTCAAGCTCGGTACCAGTCATGGCAAAGACCGGTCGAGCATCGCGTATAACGATACTTGGCAGACACCGAACCGCGTGGGTGCGTTCGACGGGACGGTGGAAGACGATACCGTTACCGAAACCCACGAAGTCCAGCCCGGCGAGACCGCCCGGTTCACCTTCGACATCAAGGCTCCTTCCGGCGGGACCAACCACCGGGAATATTTCCAACCGCTGATCGAGCGGTTCGCGTGGTTGAAGGACATCGGCATCTACTACCCGGTCGTCGTGCCGTCGCAGGCGTACGATTACACGTACGTGGGCCAGGACAGCCTGAGCGGTGCCCTGGACCAAGGCGAGACCGCGACACTGAAGCTCCGGCTGAAGAATACCGGCTTCTCGGACTGGCAATCGAGCGGGTCCACCCCGTTCCGCCTGGGGACCGCGCATCCCCGTGACCGTACTTCCGGATTCGCGGACGGCGGTTCGGCCAGCGGCTGGATCGGTACGAACCGCGTCAAGCTGACCCGCAACCTGACGGATGCCGCCAAGAACGTCGACGGGGAGACCACGGTCGTGCCGGGCGAGACCGGGGAGTTCGAATTCGAGGTGGTCGGCAACCCCAGTCCCGGAACGTACAAAGAGTATTTCCGTCCGGTCGTGGACGGGGTGGCCTGGATGCGCGACATCGGTATCTACTGGAGCGTGGGCGTGAGCCACCCGATCGATGTCGGACTGGCGCAGCAGAGCACGGTGAACTTCACCTCGAACGGGACCGTGACCATCCGGGACGTACTCGGAGCGGTCCGGGGCACCGCCAGCGCCGGTCAGACCGTGACGCTCCGCTATACCGGATCGTCCTACCAGGCGGTGCTTCCGAGCGGAACCATCACCTCGTGCTGCGCACTGACCGCGGAGCAGGGCGTGTCGAACGTCTTTACGACCTCGAACCTGGCGGACGGAGGCTCGAACAACCGGTTCCGAGGGTCCCTCTCCGTTCGGAACGGGAACGTCGGAAGCTGGGTGGTGAACACGCTGAACCTTGAGGAATACTTGCGCGGCCTCGGTGAGGTGCCGGATTCCTGGCCTACCGAGGCGATCAAGACGCAGGTCGTGGCGGCTCGGACGTACGCGGCACGGCAGATCAGTGCCCCGAAGACGAACATCTTCGACCTGTACGACGACACGCGGGACCAGGTCTACCGCGGCTACAACCGCGAGATCATCCAGCCGAACCATGTGAGTGCGATCAACGCGACCAAGGGGAAGGTGGTCAAGCGCAACGGCGTGCTGATCCAGGCGTTCTACAGCTCGAACGCGGCGGGCCATACCGCCTCGAACGAGGAAGTCTGGGGCGGTACGCCGATCAGCTACCTGCGTGGCAAGGCGGACAGCTACTCGCTGACGTCCGATACCGACCACCTCTGGCCGGACACGACCGCCCGCGACACGATCAGGACTAACTATGGCTACGGCTGCACGGTGACGGGCGTGAGCATCCCGGCCAAGTACACCTCGGGCCGGATGAAGACGGTGCGTCTCTCGGGGAGCGGTTGCGCGACCAAGGACTACACGCTGGCGGCCGACACCCACCGGAACCGGCTGGGATTGCCGTCCTCGCAGGTGACGGGCATCAGCAAGAGCGGGACGAACTTCGTGTTCGCCGGGAAGGGATTCGGGCACGGCATCGGTATGAGCCAGTGGGGGGCGTACCGGCGGGCCGCGGCGGGGCAGAGCTATTCGACGATCCTGGGGTTCTACTACTCCGGCGTGTCGATCGCGAATCTGTACTAGCCGTTGGTTACCGGAGCTCGCTGGTATAAGCAGGCTAGCTTATGTTAGATTGTCTATGTGAAGCAACCGACCTTTATACTGGCGGCCGGCTTCGTGCTGGGGGTCGCCGGAGCCTCCTGGCTGCCATTGTTGCTATTGATACCGTTCGGACTGGTTGCGTTCGTGATGCGAATGCCGATGCTGGGGGTCGGTCTCGGGCTGGGGGCGCTCCGGCTGGCCTCCTTCCCGCTTGATCCGCCGGCTGACGACTTGTCGACCCACTCCGGTAATCGGGCGAAAATCGCAGGGATCGTCGTAAGCTTTCCGGAGCAACGCGAAGGATACCAGCAGTTCGTCGTGCAAGGGACTTCCGGTGAGACCAAAGGAAAGACTCTGGTCCGTGCCGATCCGTTCCTGGGGATAGCTCCCGGGGACCGCGTGCTAATGTCGGGGCGGGTCAAGGTCCCGGAGCCGATGGATGACTTCGACTACCGCGGTTTCCTGGCAAAGGATGGCATTCACTCGATCATTCCGTATGCTGAGGTTTCCGTGATCGGGGAAAAGCGGACCGTAAAGCGCGTCTTTTGGTCCGTGCGGCGGGCATGGGTCGGCCAGTTGCAACGACGGTTTCCTGAACCGACCGCGGGATTCTTGCTCGGCATCCTGATCGGGGAGCGCTCCAGCTTGTCCGACGAACTCGTCGAGGCATTCCGCCGCACGAGCACGACGCATATCCTGGCATTGTCGGGATTCAACGTGAGCATCATCGTGGCCGCGATCGTCGCGGTGCTTGGACGTCGTCCGTCCGCCGTCATCGCGGCACTGGGCTTCATCGTATGCTTTGTATTGATAGTCGGACCGGGGGCGTCCATTGTTCGGGCGGCGCTTATGGGCGGCTTTCTGTTGCTCGGACAATTGCTCGGGCGACCGCAATTGGCAACGTACGCCGTCGTCGTGACAGCGGCCGCAATGCTTGCGGCGAATCCACATGCCCTTCGTTACGATCTTGGATTCGACCTGTCGTTCCTGG
>JALYJZ010000006.1 GCA_030775025.1 bacterium | reverse complement strand
CCTAGGGTCGGCTTCCGGCGCGGCGTCAACCGGTTGTTACTGGGACCTTACGGGGACAGCCTTGTCCCAAGAGATTCCCGAGCAGCAACCTGCCGGAAGCTATACGTTAAACCTGACGATCACCGTCGTGGCTACGTAAGTTCGAGTAACGGATGTGACCCCACGGGGAATCGAACCCCGGTTTCCAGGATGAGAACCTGGTGTCCTAGCCGCTAGACGATGGGGCCGGGCACCAGACTATTGTACGAAGCCGGCGCCGGTTAGGGAACCGCCCGAGGCATACGATCTGATCCGGTTTACTTGGCCGCGGCCTTTTCGGTCTTCTCGGCGGGCTGCTTCGGCGCCTTGGCGACCTTCGCCAATCCCGCCTTGGCATCCTTGGCGAGCGCCGTGAACGCCGCCGGGTCGGAGTAGGCGAGCTCCGCCAGCATCTTCCGATTCAGCTCGATGCCGGCCGCCTTGGCGCCGGCCATGAACTGCGAGTAGGAGAGGCCCTCCTGCCGTGCGGCCGCGTTGATCCGCTGGATCCAGAGCCGCCGGAAGTCCCGCTTCTTGGTGCGGCGGTCGCGGTACGCGTGGCTCCACGCCTTCATCAGTGCTTCGCGCGCCTTCTTGATCGAATGGCGACGGAGGCCCTGGTAGCCCTTCGTCTGGCGCAGGACCCGCTTGTGGCGGCGGTGTGCGGTGACGCCCCGCTTCACGCGTGCCATCAGCCGTTCCCCAGGAGCTTACGTGCCCGGCGGACGTCGGCCTTGGCGAGGTCGTCCACGCCGTGCTTGGCCCGCTTTCGCGCCACGGACTTGTGTTCGAGGTTATGCGAAACGAACGCGCGGCGGCGCTTCAATTTGCCGCCGGCAGTCGTCTTGATCCGCTTGACGGTCCCGCGATGGGTCTTCATTTTCGGCATACGAAACCCAGTTTATAGGATTCTCGGGCGGGGGGCTACGCTGCTACTCCGCGTTCTTTTCCGTACCGCCCGATTCTTCGGCGGCTGAGCCGTTCTCGGCCTGTTGGTCGGCATCCGTCGGCTTCAGCCCGCCCTTCGGTGGCGCCACCACGATCGAGATGCTCCGGCCGGCGCGGATGGGGTCCGTATCCATCTTCACTTCCGGGAAATGCTGCAGGATCATTCCTTTGACTCGCTCCTTGGCGGCCCGGGGGTTGGCGTTCTCACGGCCTTTCATCATCAGGTTGAACTTCACCTTCTGGCCCTCTTCTAGGAACGTCCGTGCCTTCTTGAACCGGTAGGAAAGGTCATGCTCGCCGATCTTCATCGAGAGGCGGATCTCCTTTACCAGCCCGGCCCGCTGCTTCTTCTGCTGTTTCTGCTGCTTGTCCTGCTCGTAGCGGTACTTTCCGAAATCCATGATCCGGGCGACCGGCGGGTCGGCCTGTGGCGCTACCTCGACCAGGTCGAGTTCCGCGGCCTTGGCCTTTTCCAGCGCCTCGTCACGCGAAAGGATGCCGAGCTGTTCGCCGTCGGCACCGAGTACCCGGAGCTTCGGTGCGGGAATCGCCGCACCGACACGATGTTTCTTAGCTATGGTCGCACCTTTCGAAAGCTGTCATACACTGTCATACGGTTCCCACGATAGTGAGTTTTCCGCATGGATACAAGGTTCTCTGGCAAGGGCCAGTCATTCCCAGAGTCCGAACAGGGAGGTGCCGAGATCGCCGATCAGGCCGGTCTGCGCGTCGAGGATGCCGATTCCCGCGATCAGCAGCGTGAATGCGCCGATCTGGATGCCGAGCCGCCGGAGGTCGCTGCCGATCCGTGCCTGTTCGGCGCCGACCAGGGCATCGCTCTTGGTCGACGGGGTAAAGGTGGCGGATACGGTCGCGGGTTCGGGATTGGCAGGGGCTGCGGGAGCCGGTTCCGGTTCCGTGACCGGTCGTTCGGGCTGCGGCTCGGTACCGACCGGCTGCTCCGAGACGGGTTCGGTAGGGCGCCCGGCCACCTCGCGTGCCGCGTCAGCTGTTGCCGACTTCGGCGCATCGCCGTTCTGGTGCCGCGCCCGCCGCGACAGCTTCCTTCGCTTCTTGTGCTTCTTGGGACGTTTGGACATACGCTTCCAGCTTACCGCCGCGGAGCCGTTCGCTCCAGCGCGAAAGGTTGATTGGTTATGCATAGCAAGCTACCATTACTACATGGTGGCACGGGTGCGGACGGCGACGCTGGCAGGATTGGTGATGCAGCCAGTGACCGTCGAGGTCGAGGTGGCGAACGGCTTGCCGGGCTTGTCTATCGTGGGACTTCCCGACAAGGCCGTGGACGAGAGCCGTGAGCGGGTGCGGTCGGCGGTCCGCCAGGCCGGGTTCACGTTGCCGGCCCGCCGGATCACGGTGAACCTAGCGCCGGCGGGTACCCGGAAAGCCGGTTCAGGATTGGACCTGCCGATCGCGGTGGGCGTCCTGGCGGCGGCCGGGGAGTTGCCGGAGCCGGATCCCGGCACGCTGTTCCGAGCCGAGCTTTCGCTGGACGGACGGCTCCAAGGCGTGGCCGGGTCGCTTCCGATCGCGTTGGGGGCGAAGGAGCGAGGCGTGGAGCGGTTAATGGTAGCCGAAGCGAACGCGGCCGAGGCGGCATTGGCCGGCGCGCCGACGGTATACGGCGTCGCTTCGCTGGAGGCATTGATCGATCATCTGCGTGGTGAACGGCAGCTGCAGCCGGAGCGGCCGCGCGACTTCTCCGGGTCCGCCGCACCCGCCGCCGATCTCAGTGAAATCCGCGGACAGGCCCACGCCAAGCGGGCCTTGGAGGTGGCTGCGGCGGGCGGGCACAACCTGCTGCTGACAGGACCGCCCGGTACCGGCAAAAGCATGCTGGCCAAGGCGCTTGCCGGCATCCTGCCCCCGCCTTCGCGCGAGGAGCTGCTGGAGATCACCGCGGCCCACAGCGTGGCGGACCTGCTGCCGTCCGGATGTCCGTTGGTGGAATGTCGGCCGTTCCGAAGCCCGCACCACTCGGTCTCCCTGGCGGGACTGTTTGGCGGTGGCAGCAACCCGCGGCCGGGCGAGATCAGCCTGGCGCACCGCGGCGTCCTCTTCCTCGACGAGCTTCCGCAATTCCCGTCGCACGTGCTGGAGGCGCTCCGGTCGCCGCTCGAAGACCGCCGTGTCCGGATCAGCCGCGCGGGTCGTACCGTGGAGTTTCCGGCCGACTGCATGCTGGTCGGCAGCCAGAATCCCTGCCCGTGCGGGTTCGCCGGGGACTCGGACAAACCGTGCGTCTGCAGCCCGGCCGCCGCGGCGCGGTACCGGCAGCGCCTCTCTGGCCCGATCCGTGACCGGTTCGACCTTCTTGCCGATGTCCCGCGTATCGCTTACGCGGAGCTCTCGGGAGTCACCGGCGAATCCAGTGCCGTCGTCCGGCGGCGGGTGAGGACTGCCCGCGAGCGGCAGGCCCGGCGGCTCGGTGCCGACCGGACCAATGCCGTGATGACACTTGCCGAGCTGGCCGAGCATGTCCGGCTGGACGATGCCGGCGACGCGCTGCTGCGTCGGGCGGTCGACCGCTGGCACCTCTCCGTACGGGCATGCCATCGGGTATTGCGGGTTTCCCGGACCATCGCGGACCTTGCCGCCGCCCCGGCCGTCACCGACAACCATGTCGCGGAAGCGCTCCAGTACCGGGAGCGCCTGGCCGAACAGCCCGCTTGAGCCCGGGCTACTTCTTCTTTTCCTTGACCTTGGGCTCGGTGACGCGCTGCTTATAAGCTTCCCAGCAGCGTTCACGGTACTCCTTGGCCCGCACTGCCGGTTTCGGATCCTGGATGATGCCTCGCCCGACGATCAGCACGTCGGCCCCCGCGTCCACCAGTGTATCCGGGGAGGCATAACGCTGCCCGAGCGTATCGCCGCCGCCGCCGATCTTGGCGCCGGGCGTGAAGATGATGAATCCGGGCGGTACTTGCTTGGCCAGGGAAGGCAGCGCCTTCAGTCCCGCACCGATGAACCCCGTCACGAAGTCGGCATTCTCCTTAGCCATCGCGACCACCTTCTTGGTATAGTCGGCGTCCAAAAGGTTATCGGCCGAGCTCATCTGTGCCAGCAGCAGGATGCCGCGCCGCTCCGCCATGTCGTGCGCCTCGGCGGCTTCGCGCAGTCCTTGGATGATACCCGGCCCCGGCAAGGCGTGGGCGTTCACGATGTCAGCCCATTCGATGATCGAAAACGCGCCCGTGGTGTATTGGTTCTTGACCGTCTGGCCGATGTCCGCGAACTTCCGGTCCTCGAAGATCAGGAAATTATGTTCCCGGGCCAGACTGCTGAGTTCCAGCGTCAGTTTGGGCGTGAACTGCTCGATGGTATCCACATGCGTCTTCAGCACGGCCACATGCGGCGCGACGGCCTCGGCGATGCGCAGGAACCGCACGGGGTCGGTCTCGTCCACGGCTACGCACAGGTTGGTCTCCTTCTCGGCCATCAGGCCGAAGAGATGCCGGGCCAGCGGGTTGTCCGCGGTCTCGGCACGGTCGGTGTAGGTGGCGTTCCGGTGGTCGCTCACGATTCGAGTCCCATCTTCTTGCCCCAGCCGGCAGGGTCCTTGGCCCACTCCAGTACGCGCTCCTTGGACTCCGGCGTGAGTTGGCCGAGTTGCTCCGCCGCTTCGGTTAGCGCCTCGAAGTTCGTCAGGGTAGAGAGGGGGATGCCCGCCTCGCGGAACCCGTCCAGGGCCGTCTGCATCTCGTACGTGAAGATCGCGACCACTCCGAGCGGCTCGGCACCCGCCTCGCGGACGGCCCGGGCGGCACCCAGCGCGCTCCCGCCGGTGCTGATCAGGTCCTCGATCACCAGCGTCTTCGAGCCCGGTGGCAGCACGCCCTCGACCTGGTTCTTCTGGCCATGATCCTTGGCCTTGCCGCGGACGTAAACCATCGGGATGTTCATGCGGGCGCCGAGCCAGGCGGCCCAGGCGATACCGGCGGTGGCCGTTCCCGCGACCACTTCGATCTTCGGATGCGTCTCGCGGGCGAGGGTCTCCAATGCCTTGGATACGGCCTTCCGGGCTTCCGGGTGGGATATCAGGACGCGGTTATCAGTGTAAATCGGGGAGAGGATTCCCGAGGTGTAGCGGAACGGATCGTCCGGACGGAGCGTGACGGCGTTCACTTCGAGCAGGATCTTGGCGATGGTCCGGGCGCTGGTGTTGGTCACGGGCTTCCTCCTTGGTCAGGCGAACCGCCGGGCGAGTTCGCGATTAGTCGTTTCCTCCAGCTTATCATCGAGAGCAGCCAGCCGGACGCGCTTGTGCCGTCGCCGGAGGGCACGTTCGATCAGCCAGTCGGCAAGGTGGGGGTTCTTCGGGAGGAGGGAACCGTGGAAGTACGTGCCGACCGCGCCGCTGGCGACGCAGCCTTCCGTCCCGTCCCGCCCATTGTTGCCGTGGCCGTGGGTCATCCGGGCAAGCGGTTTCGATTCTTCGCCGAGGAACGTGAGGCCCGAATGGTTCTCGAAACCGACCAAGGGCCGGTCGCCGAGGCCGGTGAGCAGCGGCGTAGCGACCGTGTTACCGATGAACCGTTCGGGACCGGCTTCGGTGTAAGCGTCGAAGACGCCGATGCCGTCGAGTTGCTTGCCCGCGTCGGGCCGGTAGTAGCGTCCGAAAAGCTGGTAGCCGCCGCAGACGGCGAGGGCGGCCGCGCCGTGGTCGATCGCCTCCTTGATCGCCAGGCCTTTGCCGAGCCGGCCGGCGAGGTCGGCGGCCACCGCGCCCTGCTCCTGGTCCTGGCCGCCACCGAAGAAGAAGAGATCGTAGCGGCCGGCATCGAGCCGCTCGCCGCATTCGATCTCATCGACGCTCACGGCGACGTCTCGCCAGCGGCTACGGCGCACCAGCGTGAGGATGTTACCGCGGTCGCCGTAGATGTTCATCCGGCGGGGGTAGAGGTGGGCGATTCGGAGATGCATGGTTCGAGCCTACGTTAGGAGAGGTAGTGTTTCACGTGGCCGGCCCGGGTGAGTTCGCGGCGGAGCGCCAGCATCGCGGTGTAAGTCGGAAGGACGTAGAGCGTATCACCCGGGGCGAGGCGGGCGAGTTCAGCCTTGAGGGCACCCTCGATCGAATCGTGCACAGGGATCTCTCCCGGGTCGAGACCGGCATACTTGAGGCGGAGTGCCATGTCCGCGGCCCGGGTCCCTCCGACCGTGATCGTCTCGGCTTGGGGCAGGAGTTGCTCGAAGTCGGTGTCCCAGAGCCAGGACACGTCCAGGCCGTCCGCGAAGTTGTCGTTGATCAGGACCAGGAAGCGCTTCTTCGTCCGATCCTCGGCGAACGTGTTAATGATCTCGTTGGCGCCGGTCGGGTTCTTGATCAATCCGATCACGACCCGCCGTCCTTCGACCTCGACCGCCTCTTGGCGCCCGAACACGGCCGCGGTCTCACCGATCGCCTGCGCGGCCTTCTCGGATGACACACCCGCCGCGTCCGCCGTCGCCAACGCCGCCAGCGCGTTGTAGGCATTGTAGAGGCCGGGAATCTGGAGTGCTATGGTCACGGTCCGGCGTCCGAGGGCGACGGTCAGTTCATAGCCGCGTCCCCGGACGGGGGAGAGGTCGGTCAGGCGGACCTGCGGCTTGGGGCGCCGGAGCGATCCGCCGCGGTAATGGCCGAGATGTCCGACGAAGACGGCATCGTACAACAAGAGTTCGCCGGTCTTCGGGTCCGACACGCTGTCGGCTGCGTGCGGCAGCCGCGGCTTCGAGCGCGAGGTGTCCTCGATGCCGAAGTAGCGGACGGTCTGGGGCAGGCCCTTGCCGAGCGCCGCCACCAGAGGGTCGTCGGCGTTAAGCAGCACGACGCTCGACTTCGGGAGGGAGCGGAGGCCGGTACGGAGCAGTTCGGCCGTCCGTTTGAGTTCGCCGTAGCGGTCCAGTTGGTCACGAAAGAGGTTCGTCACCACCACGACCTTAGGACGGAGTTCCCGGCAGGCGGCCGGCATCGTTGCTTCATCCACCTCGAACACGCCCCAGGGCTTCCGTCCGCCGCGCCGCCGTTGCTCCAGCCGGAGCGTCAGCGTGGAGGCGATCCCGCGGAGCAGGTTCGAACCGGCTTGGTTACGGATCACGGGTCGTCCGGCCAGCTCGAAGGCGTTGCCGATGAACTCGGAAGTGGTGGTCTTGCCGTTGGTGCCGGTAATCACGACGCTGCCGGCGAGGCGGCGGGAGCGTCGTCGGATCAGGGCGGGGTCGATCTTCAGTCCGACCAGGCCGGGAAGGCTGGTCGCGCCGCCGCCCCGAGGCCGGGAAAGTCCGGCCAGCGTCCGGGCCGCCGTGATCGCGATTGCCGTCCTCATGGCTGCGGCTCCAACACCCGTCCACCCAGCCATCCCGATACCAGCGTTTGGGCTTCGTCCTCGCTTCCGACCCAGCGAATCGCTTCATCGCGCTTGAACCAGGTCATCTGACGCTTGGTATACCGGACCAGCTCCCGGACCGCATCCGTCCGGGCTTCTTCGAACGTAAGCTCTCCCTGGAGATGCTTCGCGAAGCTGCGGTAGTGCAGGCCGAAGGACTCGATCTGTGCCCAGGACAATCCCTCCTTGTGCAGCCGGATGATTTCCTCGGCCAGTCCGCGGCGCAGCCAATCATCCAGGCGTTCGGTGATCCGGCTCCTGAGTATTTCCCCATCCAGCCGGATACCGATCTTCAAGGCCGCGTATCGCGGTTCATCGCGTGCCTGCAATTGCGAGATCGGGGTGCCGGCCGTTTCCGTGACTTCGATCGCCCGGATCAGACGCAGCCGGTTGTGCCGGTCGATGGTTCCGGCGCTCTCCGGGTCCGCGGCCTCCAGCCGTGCGGCCAACGCTGCGGTATCCAATGTCTCCAATCGGGCACGCAATCCGGGCTGGGGCGGCACTTCCGGGATTCTCAGGTTCTCGACGACCGCCTGGACGTACAGACCGGTGCCGCCGACCAGCAGCGGCAGCAGGCCCCGCTCCAGGATGTGTCCGATCGCCGTGAATGCCCGCGCCTGGTATTCGGCGAGGGTGATCGGCTGTTTCGGATGGGCGATATCGAGCAGGTGATGCCGCACGCGAGCCTGCTCCTCCGGGAGGACCTTGGCGGTCCCGATGTCCATGCCGCGGTACACCTGCCGGGAGTCCGCAGAAACGATCTCGCCGTGGAATTCCTCGGCCAGTTCGATCGCCAAGGATGACTTGCCCGACGCGGTCGGACCGACGATCACGACCAGCGGCGGTTTCTTTTCGGCCATGCCCATCAGTATACCGGCAGACGTGGGCCGCAGGTATGAAGAAGACGTCAGCCGGATGTCGCGTGATGCGAGATGCGGGACTGACGCCTTCCTGACATTGCTGACGCACGTTACTGCTCCCTCGGTTGCTCTGATGGCTCGATTCTGATGATCTTGAAAGGTCGGCCGAGCGCCGATGGTCGTTTGGGCGGTCTGACGGTCACGGTCTCATGCAAGTGGCGGTGGAAGAACGGGTTGTTTTCACCGATTCTCTCGATGGTCTTCTCCTCGCCCGTACCAATGCTTTTCACCGTAATCCGGCAGCCCTCCTCGACCCGGTCCATGCTCGGACGTACGTCGTGCTGGTGATCGGCCGTTGCCATATGCCACCTCCTCTCCGGGCCGACGTTGTTAAGGGATTACATCCAAACACGCCTCATGCAGGGAAGCAAGGGAGGGTTTCACAGCCGGCGCAATCGGCGGAGCGGTCAGGAGGCGGTCTTCGGCAGCGCACGGTCCGCGGCTTCCTTGGCAAGCTGCTTCGCGACCGTGGCGGTCTGCTTTGTTCCGCGGTCGCCCTGGTGGTAGCTTCGTAATGCTACCGAACCGGCCTTGGCTTCCTTGTCGCCGACCACGAGCATGTAGGGAGTCTTCTCGACCTCGGCTTCGCGGATCTTCTTACCGACCGATTCCGCGCGGTCGTCCACGGAAACGCGAAGGCCGGCCTCGCGCATGGAAGCGGCGACGGAAGCCGCGTACTCGTTATGCCGGTCGGCGATCGGGAGTACCCGCGCTTGTTCCGGCGAGAGCCAGAGCGGGAACGCGCCCGCGAAGTGCTCGATCAAGATACCGATGAACCGTTCCAAGGAACCGTAGATCACACGATGAATGACGACCGGAGTACGCTCGGAACCGTCGGCAGCGGAATACTTCAGGCCGAAACGCTGCGGAAGCTGGAAGTCCAGCTGGATGGTGCCCATTTGCCACTCTCGCCCGAGGACATCCTTCATCAGGATGTCTACCTTGGGGCCATAAAAAGCCCCGTCTCCATCGAGGATTTGGTAGTTACCGGCATGATTATCGAGCACCTGCCGTAACGCGGCTTCCGCCTTATCCCACGTCTTGCTGTCGCCTAAGAATTTCTCGGGGCGTGTGCCAAGTCGCAATGAGTAGGAGAGGCCGAAGACGTGGTAAAAACGATCCGCGATCTCCAGGATTCTCTTATATTCGTCCTCGATTTGGGATTCCTCGACGAAGTTGTGTGAATCATCCTGGCGGAAACTCTGCACCCGCAACAAGCCGTGTAATGTGCCCGAGCGCTCATTGCGATGCAAGGCGTCGCAATCCGAAAGCCGCAACGGCAAGTCGCGGTAACTCCGGCTCTTTAGGCCGAACACCACCATGGCATTAGGACAGTTCATGGGCTTTACGCCGTAGGTGTTGTCCTCGTCGATCGGCGCGATGAACATTTCCTCTTTGTAATGGTCCCAGTGACCGGATTGCTCCCAAAGTTCCTTCTTGTTGACTATCGGGGCCGATATTTCCTGATAGCCTTGCTGGCTGTGTTCCTTGCGCCAGAAATCCAGCAACGTATTGATGATCACCATGCCCTTGGGCAGCCAGTAAGGCATGCCGGGTGCCGTTTGATCGAGGTGAAAGAGCTCCAGTTCCGGACCTAACTTACGGTGATCTCGTGTCGCCAGTTCCGCTTGCTGCTCGAGGTAGGCATCCAATTCTTCCTGACTCGCGAACGCCACGCCGTAGATACGTTGGAGCTGCGGCCGCGACTCGTCACCGCGCCAATATGCGCCGGCGATCCGGGTCAATGTGAACGCACCGATTTCCTTCGTGGATTTCACGTGCCCGCCGCGACAGAGGTCGGTGAAGCTTCCGGTCTTGTAGAACGTGGTCGGCCCCTTGGCCTGCGCGAACTCCTCGGCCAGCTCGACCTTGTACGGTTGGCCGGCCGCCTTGAGCGTGTCGATCGCTTCCTTTGGCGGGACTTCGGTGCCCTCGAACCCCAGGCTTTGCTTCACGATCTTCCGCATCTTCTTTTCCAGAATCGGCAGATCCTCGGGAATCAGGGTGCGGGGCAGGTCGAAGTCGTAGTAGAAACCGTCGTCGGTAGCAGGGCCGATGCCCAGCTTGGCCTCGGGGAACATGTCGAGCACCGCCATCGCCAGCACGTGCGCCAGCGAATGACGCATCGGTTCGAGGTCCGCAGGCTTCCGTGCCGGTGCTTTGGTTTTGGCCATGCGTCCAGTATAGCTACTCGTCCAGCAGGTCGCTGGTACGCGCGCCGGACCGTTCCGAGCAGCGGACAATCCGAACGAGAAGATCCGTCGCTTTTAGCGTGCGTGCGAGTTCCGCGGGATCGAACGGCTGGTCGTGTCCGAGTGCGATCACGTCGGGCCGGAGCTCGCGGACCATGCCGACCAGGTCATACGGTTCGGCGCCGATCACCGCTTCGTCGACCGGCCCGAGCACGGCTACCTGCCTGGCCCGTTCCGCTGCCGGGTGGCGCGGCGGCCGCTTTTCACGCGCCGCCTGGGCGTCCGATGTGACGATCACCGTAAGGTGATCGCCATGCCGCCTGGCCTCGGTCAGGTAATGGAGGTGTCCCGGGTGCACTATGTCGAACACGCCGCTGGCCAGGATCCGTTTCTTTGCCATGTTCCCTTGGTAGCGGAGCCGCCGGATTGTGGCAAGCGCCATCAAAATACCCCGCCACGGGGGCGGGGCCTTACGTTTCGACCGGAACCTCCCCGGTCTCGTCAGCTGCTCTGCAGTACGTAAGCTGCGTCGGCGCGTGGCCATTCTGAGGCAGGACGTAAGAGCATATAGTAGCCCCGTCCGTTGAGGCCTGTCAAGGTGAGTGCTATAGTGCCGTTCCTATGGGAAAAATGCCGCAGACCGAAGAAGGGTGGCGGAAGCGTCTGACGCCCGAGCAATACCGGATCCTGCGTGAGCGGGGGACCGAACCGCCGTTCAGCGGAAGGTATGTGCAGGAAAAGGCGGACGGGATGTACCACTGCGCCGGTTGCGGCACGGTGCTGTTCGACGCGGATACGAAGTTCGAGTCGGGGACCGGTTGGCCGAGCTTCACCGAGCCGGCCGTGGCGGAGACGGTACGGCTGCGCCCGGACGACTCGCACGGCATGGTGCGAACGGAGGTCGTATGCGCCCGGTGTGGCGGCCATCTCGGACATGTCTTCGACGACGGCCCGGCCGCCCGCGGCGGGCAACATTACTGCATCAATTCGGCGGCGCTGGAGTTGAAGAAGCG
>JALYJZ010000005.1 GCA_030775025.1 bacterium | reverse complement strand
CAGTAACACCAGTCCTTCGATCAGGTAAAGGACCGGTACGGCGAAGCCGCTGCGCATGCCGGCCACCTCGGCGTTCGCCTCGGAGATGATCCAGACGCTCCCGACGGGAAGCAGGAAGACGGTGAGCAACAAGAGCCCGCGGACCAACCGGTCCGACGTGCGTTCGCCCAGGCGCATCCAAGCAGCCTTCATGCACCCATTGTAGAGGAGGTGGCGCTTAGCCTTCGACCTTCTTGATCATCACCCGCCGACTGCCGCCTTCGCCGATCGACTCGGTGGTCACCGCGGGATCGTCTCGCAGTTCCACGTGCACTAGCCGCCGCTCATACGAGGTCATCGGTGAGAGCACGGTGAGCCGGCCGGTCTGCTTCACCTCTTCCGCCTTCTGTTTGGCGGTCTCCTTGAGCTGGCCCTGCTGGCGGCTCCGGTAGCCGTCCACATCCACGATCGCGGTCGGCGAGCCGCCGGCGCGCGCGACCATCACCCGCAGCACGTGCTGGAGCGAGCGGATCGCTTCGCCGCGGTGGCCGATCAGCGTCGCCGGATCCTCGACGTCGACAATCTCCAGGAGTGGCGGATCGTCCTCACGCTGCTCGACCGTGGCGTCTATCCCCATCTTCGCTAGGAGCTCGGCGAGCAGTTCGCGCGGTTGGGTAAGGGTCTGCGGCGTCATTTCCGGCCCTTGCTTTTGCCGCCCTTGCCGCGCGACCGGACGGTCACCTGCGCACCCTTCTTGCCCTTCTTCCCTTTGGTCGCGTCTTTCGCTTTCCGCGCAGCCTTGCCGTTCACCGGGTCGCCGGGGTTCGCCTCGTTCCAATCTTCAACGGCGACGGCCCGTTCTTCCGAAAGCGGGTGCCGCCGGATGATGTAGTACTGCTGCAGGATCGTGAAGACGGTGGAGCTGGCCCAGTAGAGCGGCAAGGCGGCCGGCAGGGTGATCGCGAATACCAGCGTCAGGATCGGGAACAGGAACATCAGTTGCCGGTTCATGCCCGGCATCTCACCGCCCTTGGGCATCATCATCCGCGCTTGCCAGAACATCACGCCCGCGGTGGCGACGCCGAGGATGATGTTCGAAGGCTCGAAGCCGACCGTCGACAGGTCGAGCAGGCCGAGGAACATGGTATCGACCGGGCCGGGATGCGGCACGAACGAGTACAGGTGGTCGAACGCCTTGCCGTCGATCACGTCCTTGATCGCGAAGAAGATCACGATCAGGAACGGGATCTGGACCAACGTCGGCAGGCAGGAAGCCGCAGGGTTCACGCCCTCCTTCTGGTAGAAGGCCATCATCTCCTTGGCCAGCGTCTCACGGTCGTCCTTATGCTTCGCCTGGAGCTTCTTGAGTTCCGGCTGGAGCGCTTGCATCCGCCGCTGCGCCTTGAAGGCCTTGGCGGAGAACGGTCCTACCGCGAACCGGACCAGCAGGGTAAGGATGATGATCGCGATGCCGAAGTCGCCGGTCAGGCCGTACAGCCAGATCAGCGCGTTGAATATCGGGTCAAAAAAGATGGTCGAAAGTAGTTCCATGGTCTCCTCGTTATCTCCTTATGGGGTCGAATCCCCCGGCGGTGCCGGGATGGCAGCGGGCGATGCGTTTTATACTCAGCCACAAACCACGGCGTATACCGAACCGTTCCACGGCCTCTGTGGCGTATTCCGAGCAGGTCGGGTGGAACCGGCAGGTGCCGTATGGCCGGCGGCCCTTCAGCCAGCCGTGGTCCGGCGAGAGCGTCCGTTGGTACAGAACGATCAGGCCGATGACGGCACGCTTGGTCATGTGCGCACCTCCAGCCGCGTAAGCAAGGTGTTGAATTCATCGGCCAACGCCGCGTGTTTGGCCGTAGCCGCCGGACGTTTCGCGGAAATGACGATTTCCACGGCGCCGAGCCGGGGCTGCGCGCTGCGCACGATGTCCCGGAGCCGCCGTTTCGTTCGGTTCCGGACGACGGCCTGCTCGCTGACGGACTTGCCGACCACGAACCCGGCCTTAAGTCGGTCCGCGGGGCGGAGCCGGACGCTGATCAGCCGGCCATGGGCCGCCCGACCTTCGCTGAACACCCGATCGAACTCGTCGGACTTCTTGAGCCGAAGCGCGGAGGGAAGCATCGGAAGGACCGTTGCCGTCACGCCGTCACCGTCAGGCGCTTCCGGCCCTTGGCCCGGCGGCGCGCCAAGACCTGCTGGCCATCCTTAGTCTGCATGCGCTTCCGGAACCCGTGTTTGCGGGCCCGGCGGCGCTTCGAAGGCTGGTATGTTCGCTTAACCACCCGTCCAGTGTACCGCATTTCATCGGGCCGGTGACCGCCTCCATGCACCGTTTGCGGCGGCACCTGTGGATGTTTTTAGGGAAACTGGGGACGGCTTATCGGGATTGTGTATGCTGTGGATAGCTCTGGTATCATGTCGGAGCACAACTTGGAAACGTATTTGATGGACCCCAAAAAAATTTGGCAGGCTGTTCTTGGTGAGCTTCAGGTGACGATCTCGCGCCCGAACTTCTCCACGTGGCTGAAGCACACGGAACTTCTCGAGGTCCAGGGCGGCACCGCCCGGATCCTGGTGCCAAGCGCGTTCGCCAAGGAATGGCTGAAACGGAAATTCAGCGACGACATCCTTTCCGCACTGACCAAACACGCCCCCGACGTGGCCAAGCTCGAGTACAAGATCGGCCGGCCGGAAGCCGGGGCTCCCGTCGCCAACCCCGGTGCGGATACGTCCGGGTCCGAAGCGGATGAGGATTCGCAGGCCAGTACCACCCGAGCACGGTCTTCTCGAAGCAACAGCAAGCCAACGCCGCCCCAAGTCCGCTGCACGTTCGAGAACTTCATCGTTTCCGGTTCCAACCAGCTCGCCCACGCCGCCGCCAAGGCCGTAGCGACGAATCCCGGCACCACGTATAACCCGCTCTTCATCTATGGACCGGTAGGGCTCGGCAAGACCCACCTGATCCGGGCGATCGGCAGCGAGATCCGCCGCACCAGCGATAAAGAAGTGCTCTACGTTACGGCCGAGAAGTTCACCAACGAGGTGATTTCTTCGATCCAGGCGAATAAGACGGCGCGGCTCAAGAACAAGTACCGCAAGGTGGACGTGCTGATGATCGACGACATCCAGTTCATGGCCGGCAAGGTCCAGACCCAGGAAGAATTCTTCCACACGTTCAATGCCCTCCAGGACGCTGACAAGCAGATCGTCCTGACCTCGGACCGCCCGCCGAAGGCGATCGCGACGCTTGAGGAGCGGCTGATGAGCCGGCTCACCATGGGTATGATCGCCGACCTCGGACCGCCCGAGCTCGAGACCCGGATCGCAATCCTCAAGACGAAGGCCCAGGAGCGGCGCTACGACGTGTCCGACGACGTATTGGAGTTCATCGCCAAGGCGTTCCAGCGGAACATCCGCGAGCTGGAGGGGGCGCTGATCCGCGTGGCCGCTAACGCCGAATTGATCGGAGAGCCGCTGTCGGTCGAGCTGACCGAACGGGTACTCGGCTCCATGCTCGCCTCGCGCCAGCATCGGAAGATTTCCAGCGACCAAATCCTCGAATCGGTCGCTAAGTTCTATGACATCAGCATCGACGACCTGAAGGGTCCTAAGCGGGTGAAGGAAATCGTCCGGCCGCGGCAGATGGTGATGTACCTACTGCGCCAGGAATCGAACCTTTCCTATCCGAAGATCGGCCGGGAGCTCGGCAACCGCGACCACACGACTGTGATCCATGCCGTCGACAAGATCGGGCATGAGACGGAAATCAACGAGCCTCTCCGCCACGAGCTCAACCTGATTAAAGAGCGCTTATACGGCTAACTCGCCACCGTTTGTGCCTACATCTGTGGATGAAGTTGTGGAAAACTATGGGCATCGCTTGGGTATGAGTGCGGTATATAGTGATGAATCCTGTGTATGGATTGGCGGTTTTCGGCGGACCACACCAAGAAGCCCTACTTTCTCTACAGGCGGTCCCCTGGGGCTGGGGACGTAGATTGGTTATGATAAAGACACTTTCCAGACCTTTCCCCGTTTCCCCAGGCCCTACTCCTACCACTAGTTATCTTTAATAAGAATCTACCCGAACTGTGTATGAACTAATCCCCGTGGAATACTTCAGATGAAACTCGTTACAACCCAAGACCAATTAGCCAAAGCCCTATCGTCCGTCAGTCGGATGATTAATCCGCGGGGAACCCTCTCGGTGCTTGCTAACGTATTATTGGAAACCAAGGACGGACGGCTCCGGGTTTCCGCGACGAATCTCGAACTCGGCATCGATTATTCGATCGGCGCGAAGATCGAGCAGGAAGGTTCGCTTACCGTACCGGCGCGGCTTCTGACTGATTACGTGAACAACCTTGGTGAAGAGAAGTTGGAGCTTTCTTCTAAGGAACAGACGCTAGTGGTTAAGAGCACGGGCGCCCAATCAACGATCAATGGGATCACCGCGTCGGAGTTTCCAGTAATCCCTGAGGTTACCGAGGGCAAGTCGGTAACCGTTTCCGCGGCGGGCATCAAGGATATTATCCAAAAGGTCGCGATCGCGGCATCGAGCGACGAGACGCGACCGATCCTTTCTGGCGCCCTGTTCCACTTCAAGGACCCGGAACTCAAGGTGGCGGCGACCGACAGCTACCGCCTCGCGGAACTCTCGATGCGGTTCGAGAAGTCGGCACTGGAAGAGCTTAAGGTGGTGGTGCCGGCCAAGGCCCTGGCCGAGCTGGGACGCATCGTCGAGGCCGAGGAGGTGACGATCCGCACCGCCGAGAACCAGGTGCAGTTCGAGACTGAGCACGTGCGGCTGGTAAGCCGGTTGCTCGAAGGGGAGTTCCCGAAGTACGACCAGATTATTCCCGAGAAGCTCACCACCAAGGCGACGGTGAAGCGCGACGATCTGATGAATAAGATCCGGATCGCCTCGCTGTTCTCGGAAGATGCGGGATTCGGGGTGAAGCTGACGTTCGCGGCGCCCGGCAAGGTCGCGATTGCGGCGGAAACCGCCCAGGTTGGCGACTCGCACAGCTCATTGTCCGGCAAGGTGTCCGGACCGGAGAACACCGTCGCGTTCAACGCGCGGTACCTACTGGACGGGCTCACCGCGGTCGGGGGCGAAGAAGTGACGATCGAGAGCGACGGGAAACTCAACCCATGCGTAGTCCGGGGCAAGACTAAGGACTACCTCTACGTCGTGATGCCGCTCCGGGTCTGAACCGTCCGTATAGAAACGCTCCGTGGCATGAGATCGTGGCGTAGAATGGCACCGTGACCCTCCTGCTTGAACGACTCGTCCTGCATAACTTCCGGAGCTATCGGGAGGCGGCCTTCGAGTGGGCGCCCCGGACGGTAATCGTCGGCCCGAACGCGGCCGGCAAGACTAACCTGCTTGAGGCGGCGTTTCTCTTCGCGACCGGCAAGAGCTTCCGGGCCGGCAGGGAACCCGAGATGGTGCGCTGGGGCGAGACGACCGCGCGGATCGAGGCGGCGTTCAAGGGCGAACGGACGAACCACCGGGCGGCGGTCACTTTGGATGCCAGCGGCCGGATCATCAGGAAATCGCTTGAACTCGATGGCAAGGCGAAACCGACCAAGGAACTCCGCCGCCGGTTCCCGATGGTGCTGTTCTCGGCGGATGACGTCCGCCTGGTGGACGGTTCGCCTGGCCGCCGCCGCCGCGCGTTGGACGTAGCGATCGGGCAAGGATCGGCGACCTACCAGCAGGCACTGTCCTCATACAATCGCGCGTTGGCATCCCGGAACCGACTCCTGGAGCAGATCGCGTCCCGCGAGGCCACGGAGGCGGAACTCGACGTGTGGGACGTCCAGTTGGCGGAAGCGGGAACGGCGGTGATCGAGGGCCGCCGCCGGTTCTTCGCGGAGTCGGCGGATGCGTTGCGCGAGGCATACGCTGCCCTGACCACGGCCTCCGATCATGCGCACGGCCGGTTGGAGGCCGCCCACGAGCCGGGCGCACCGGACTTTGCCGCCGTGCTTGCGGCTCGGCGCATGCAGGACATCGCGGTCGGGACGACGACTGCCGGCCCGCACCGCGACGACTGGAAGTTGCTGCTGGACGGCCGGGTGCTGGCTTCCTTCGGCTCCGGCGGCGAGTTCCGGAGCGCGGCCCTGGCCTGGCGGCTCGCCGAAGCGGATTGGCTCGGTGCACGCGCCGGCGTGGCGCCAATCCTGCTTCTGGACGACGTCTTCTCCGAGCTGGACGCTGCGCGGTCGGCGTCGCTCCAAGCGGCACTGCCGGACGGGCAGACGGTCATCACGACCCCGGAAGCGGCTGCCATACCCGAGGCGCTCCGTACCGAAGCGAAGGTGATCGAGATCACCCCGAAGGACTCCGCGGAAGCCCATGTTTAAGAACGTCGGCGACCTGCTTCCCGATCGTCTCAACCGGCTGCGCATCCGCCGACCGGTCGAAGCCAGCGCAATCTGCCGTGCCTGCGACGCGGCGCTCGGGGACGTGTTCGACCAGAGCGTCCCGATGCGTGCGGTCTCGTTCCGGAACGGCGCGGTGACGGTGGCGGTGGTGAGCCCCGCCTGGTCGCATGAACTGACGGCCTCGGCCGACGACGTCATCCAGGATGCCAACCGGAAGATCGGCAAGGATGCGATCCAGCACCTGAAGGCCCGGGTCGCTCCCGGACTGGCTCGCGGCGAAGAACAGGTATCCGGCGAATAGCCTAGAGTCGTTTGAACTGGTCCACGTCGAGCACGAAGACGGTGGCGCCTCCTACGGTGACTTCGACGGGATCGGCCATGTAAAAGTCGCCCGGGCCGCCCATCGTTGGCGTGGGGGTCAGCGTTTCCTTGTGGCTCTTGGCGCAGGTACCGATGGTCTTCAGCACGTCATCCACCTGCTTCGGCTCGGTGCCGACGAGAATGATCGCGTTCTTCTCCTTGAGGAACCCGCCGACCGAATCGATCCGGGTCGCCCGGAATTCCTTCTTGGTGAGCGAGGAAACGGTCTTCTCCGCGTCGTCCTTGCTGACGATGGCGAGCACGAGCTTCATGACCTTAGGGTACCGGGGGAGTCGCAGCGGGGCAATTAATAAACTTCCCGCTTTTCAACTACGAACCGTAACGCATACGTTCCAGGTGCCTGGCCGATGCTCCCCAGCCAGGATTCCATGTACGGTCGCTGTTTGGCGATTATCTCGCCTTCCTCTTGTCCGGGGCCGACGTACACCGTTGCCTTTATGGAAACCTTATTGTCTCTGATTGGACCGTCGAGGGCTAAGCTCCAGTACGGACCGCTCCGTGGAAGCGCTCGGACCGCCGGAAACCGCTCGGACAGTTCGACCGTTCCGTCGTCGTGATCGTGATCCGGCTCCAAGGCCTCACGAGGAATCGGTGTGGGCGAAGGGGTAGATGTCTCGGAAGGCCTGGGCGAAGGAGTGGGCTCAGGACTAGAATTTGAAATCAAAACCAAAACGGCAGTAATGAAGATCATCACTACGCCTACCCCTAGCAAGAGAAGCCGGCGGCGGTTCACTACCCTCCTTTCGGGAAGTCGTAATGCCAGTGCCCGTTTCCAGGACAGACTTCACCGTTATTACTTCCGCCGTATTTGCTAACCACGCGTTCGACCGCCGAGATGTCCTGGGTGGTACAGGTAAGATCGACTGCTTCACCGGTGTAGTGGTTGGATCCCGGAGAGGTATGGCACTTGTCAGTGATATTGCTGAGGCCGACCTTTGTCTCATCCGAAGCCTCAATGAGAAACTTCAAGATCGCCGGATTGACGTCCACGTCCTTTGGGCCGCCATGGCTCGTACACGTCATCTGAAATTTCCTCCCAGAGGCTGCACGTTCAAGCTGTTCGATGGTGTCGCCTGTGGAACTCTTATAGTCCTGGACGATTTTTCCGGATTCGATGCGCTGAAGGATTTTTTGAGCCAGCTCCTGGACGTTTCCGGAAACGGTTCCTCCCTCCTCTTCCGGACACTCAGGCCCGCCACCGCCATTACCTCCGGCATCGACAGCGTCGCTTACAACCTGAGCCATGGTGTCGTAGCCGGCGGGGGTGGGGTGGACGCCATCACCACCGAGATTGATTCCCTCGCCCTGTGTTTTGATTGGCGTTACGTCGGTGAGACCATCAATCGCATTATTCTCGGCGCTGTAATCGTTCGCCGTTGCAAAAATCTTGACCCAATAGATGGTAGCCGAACCATTTTCCTTTTTAATTTCCTCGACCATGTCTTCTGCATCTCCGGCGAATCCGCTCGACTTGTTCGTTCCGAGCTCCACGACAACTGCAGAAGCATCCTTAAGCGCTTGGGGTGCCCCCCTGACTATATCGATGCCAGCAGGAAGCGAGCGCCCTCCCTCGGCGTTTACGGTGAAGCGAGCGGGCAATTTGTCTTTTATGCCCACCCCTAGAGAGTCGCCAACCAGGTAGACGGGCCCATCCGCTCCACCTCCGCCAGCATCGGAAACACACTCCTCTTCATTGCCTCCACCCATGAGGGCCGCCGCGAGGGCGATCGGGGCGATGATGAGCAACAGTAGTATGCCAAGTATTAAGGCACCGATGCCAATCCATTTACCCACGGCTGCACTCCCCGTTAGCCTTCGGCGTTACTCGGACGTGAAAGTGGTCTTCGTGGTTCGGCCACGACATCATGATTCCCGAAAGATTTTCCTGGCCGGCGTATCCATTGACCGGGCCATGGACAGAAGTGTCGTTAAAGAAGATATACTCGATGTTCTTGGTGGAAAACCACAATTTGCCGTATTCCACGCTTCCGCTTCGGGTATAAGAGCCGAGATCCATGTTGCCAGCGGTCGTCGTGTAGATGTCCACGTCTTCCCCGGTAGAGTGGGAGGCGTGTCCGGGAGCGTTAAGGTCACCGATGAACACGGTATCCCCGGGATGTTGCTGCTTCCAAGCCTTGGAGGTCGCGGCGACGAGCTGCACCAAGCACTTGGATCCGGTCAAACTCCCTGCGGGAGCATAGGCACTCCAGTATTCGCTGGTGGGGGGCAGCTGGTAACAACCCCCGGCTGCTGAACCGGAACCACAAGGAACTTCCTTGATTTCGATGTCGCTGATATCGGGCAGGCCGGCGATCGGTCCGTCCTCGGCGACCTCTTCGCCGCCCCCGCCCCCGCCGCCGGATCCGGCGATGCCAGCCACGGCGATTCCGACGAGGAATACGAGCAGGAACACTACCGCCACTACCGCTATGGCGATCCAGGTCCAGGGATTGGCAAACATCGCTGCCGCCCGTGCCGTCTTAGCCGCTTTTTCAGCGGTTTCGGCGGCTTGTCCTACGCTGTTTTGTTCGTCAGGCATTGTCACTTTTAGTGTCAGTTATGTCTACTCGGATTATTTCCGTATCCGTGACAAGGATCAGCTTCTGTCCAAGCAATCTGGCGGTCCGGACTTCATCATCAAAGGCAGCGAGCTCTACGACCGACCCTTCGGAGTCGATTCTCCACAGGCGGTCCGCAACCGGTTTCGGATTTGTCAGATAGTCCGTTTCTACCGATTCTGCCGATGCGACAAGGAACGTTTCGCCGGAAAGCCAAGCGCCCTTATCGGCAAATCCCGGGAGTTTGGTTTCTTGGGTCTTCCCCGAACCAGGGTCCAGGATACCCAAGACGGGGAGGCTGTTCTTTACCTGGGTTATGGCCATGCGTTTGCTCTCGTTGTTCCAGCGGGACGAGATGACGTTCGTTGCTCCGGTCTCTACAAGCTCCCCGCTTCCCACCTCCACGATTCTCAAGGTGCCCCCATCTGTGGATACGTCAGCTTTTTCATAGGTCGCTATGCGCGAGCCGTCCGGCGACCAAGCGAAGGCGCTTCCAAGCGGTTTGTTGGCGAGGCGTCGGAATGTCCGGGTGTCGGAATTAAAGACGTGGGGCAGGTTCGTCTTGCCATAGGTATACGCGAAGCGCCGGTTGTCGGGAGCCCACTCTACGTTACGGATCTCTTTGTTGATTTCACTGAGTTTTCCGTCTCGCAGCAACGCCGTGCGATTGCCATGGGCCTTGATGACAGCTCGCGAGCCGTCCGGCGACCAGCTGACCTGTTCGATGTAAAGGAATTCCTGGGGAGTCAGGGCGGCGAAATTTTCCCCCGTAACATCCATCGAGCCGAGGGCCGTACGCCGGTACGTAGCGAACACCAAGCGCCCCTTGGTGGTGACGCTTGGCAGATCTACCTGGAACGGTAAATCCCGTGCCTCGACCTTCTCTATGTCTGACGAAGGAATTAAGGTGGGGCTGGGACTGGGCGCTGCTGGGTTCGAGGAGTTTTCCCGGGAAGAGACAAAGACAACTATCAGCAAGGAGGTGAGAACCAACCCCACTGCTATAGCTACTTGTTTTCGTGAAAACTTCATTCTAGTTCCACTATTTTCCCTTTAATAAGCGTAGCAGCACCGTGCCCATTCGAGGTCGGACTCGTCCTAATCCCGCGCTCTTCCAGGCAGGCCCGGAACCGGTCACTGGCTGCTCCGGTCATGACTAAGTCTAGTGCGTTTGGTTCGGTGACGGATGTCGCGAAGTGGTCCAGCGGCAGGAACGGCTTGTCGTCGTTATAGCAGGGAATCAGGATAGCCTTGCCCTTGGTGCCTTCGCTGTGGTCGTAATAAAGCGGAACGTCCGCCACGTTCACGGAGCCGCCCTCGTGCTGGGAGGTTTGGGGAATGGCCCCGCCGCCGGTAAACGTTTTACCGGTGCGGTCTTCGGTCACTTCATAGCCGGTAGGGGTGCCATCCTTGAGGCAAAATCTGCCGTGGGCGCCACCACAGTTCGAGCCGTTAATGCCGCCCTGGCCGGGATCGTAATACGTCATCTTGAATTCCACGTCTCCCACATCGGTAAACTCCTCAGCGTCTTCGCCACCACCACCACCACCGGTGCCGGCCAATGCCGCGGCTACCAGCAAGACCGGGATCATCGCCAGGCTTGCCAGGAACACCCCGCCTCCGAGGATCAGCCACGGTGCGCCGCTCGACTTCGCCATTACTCCTCCTTCTGCCGGAGGCCGGCGTTCTCCAGCTCCTCAAGCTGCTGCGGGTTGGTCGTGATGATCTGGTCCTCGGCGTAGCTCGCCAGTATCTTGATCGCAACGTGGTTGAGCCCGGCGAAGAACAGCCCTTCCCCGACCTCGCTTTCCAGCAGCAGCAGCTTCTCGCCCTCGGTAAGGTTGAACGTATCGGCGACCAGGTCGATCGAGGCCGGTGATTGCCGGAGCAGCAGCTGCAGCGAGCTGTTGGTCACGATCGCCTTACCGTAACTGGAGTTCAGGAAGTCCTCCACGTCCTGGGTCACCGTGGTCAGGCCGAGGTAGTATTTCCGGGCCCGTTTCGCCAGCGAGAACAGGAACTTCGCCGAGTCCTCGTGGCCCATCATCTGCCAGGCCTCGTCAATCACCATCAGGCGGCGCTTCCGGTCCTTCCGGATCAGGTTCCAGATGTGGTTCAGGATCATGTACATCGCGATCGGCCGGAGCGAATCCTCCAGGTCCCGGATCGAGAAGGTCAGGAAGTGGTTGTCCAGCGAGACGTTGCTCGGCTTGTTGAGGAGTCCCGAGAAAGAACCGGTCACGTACTTCTGGAGCTTCGACGCGACCTGTTCAGCGCCCTGCATGTTGGTGAGCACCTCATGGAAGTCCTGGAGCGTGGGCGGCGTGTTCTTGTGCGACGCGACGTCGGTGGTGATGTCGCGGAGCGCGTAGGTTTCCATCAGGGCCCGGTCCACCAACGCGTCCTGTTCGGGGGTCAACGTGCCGCACATCAGCGCAATCAGCCCGTGCAGGTTGGTGATCGCCGAGCGCAGGATCGCCTCGCCGTCCGTCTCGTCGCCGAGCGCCGGCGGCAGGTCGAACGGATTGATGTTGTGCTCCGAGTTGAGCGACACGTTCACGAACCGGCCCCCGACCGCAGCGGTCAGCGCCTGGTATTCGTTCTCGGGGTCAATCACGATCGTCTCGGTGCCGAACATCAGCGAGCGGAGCAGCTCCAGCTTCACGGCGTAGCTCTTACCGCCACCGGACTTGGCGAAGATCACCATGTTGGCGTTCTCGAGCGTGAACCGATCGAAG
>JALYJZ010000004.1 GCA_030775025.1 bacterium | reverse complement strand
CCGCCCTGCGGCCGGATTTATACAATAGTCCTCATGAGCCACCGCGGCGATGGAGAAAACCCCAAAAGCGTCCGCGGACAGGGGCGGGGACTTGGATAATCCGCTAACCGGACGAGGACACTAGCCGGACTTATTGGGACGGTTGGCGGGGGCGCCAGCCGTGACATGCGGCCGCGCTGGGCCGCGCTTGCCAGCCTTGCCGCCGAGCCGGCCGATCCGAGCAAAGTACTCGCTGCCGCGTTGGGCGGTCGCTTTGCCGCCGGACTGGCCGATCATCGCCATGTCATGGGTCTGGGCGGTCTTTTGGCCGCCACGGCTCGCCACCTGCCGGACCCGGGTGGGGCTCATCGAGGCAAAACCCCGTCGTGATGTACCTTTCTTAGCCATGATCTATGAAGCAATCGAGTGTGATGCGAATGCAACAATACCATAGCACGGCACCGCGAGCGAGCATTGGATAAAGATACAAAAATGACGGCTCAGGAGAGGTCGAGCAGCGTCAGCGCCATCTTGAGTTGCACCGCGTCGTCGAAGTTCTCGGGATCGAGGCCGATCAGGTCCTTGATCTTCCCCAGCCGGTAGATCAGCGTGTTGCGATGCACATGCAAGGCTTTGGCCGCCTGGGTCAGGTTGAGGTTGGCGTCGAAATAAGCCCGGAGCGTCTTGGTGAGGTGCTCGTCCTGGAGCAGCGGCGCCAGCTTCCGCTTGGCAAACATCACCTGCCGTTCGCGCGTAACGTTCCCGAAGACCACATAGAGTCCCAGGTCGGCGATCTCGTAGACCTTGCCCGGACCTTGGAGCCTCCTGCCCAGCCGGAGTGCCGACTCCGCTTCGGAGAACGACGTCTGCAAGCCGGATACGCCCAGGTAGAGCCCTCCGATGCCCGCCGTGGCATCACCACTGTCGAGGTTGCTGAGGATCCGATCGCTTTTCTGCCGGAAGAGGTCGAGCGTCTCGCCGCCGCGGGACGCGTCCTTGAGGATCAGGAAGTCGTCATGGCCGAAGTATGTGACCGCATTGTCGCCGGTGGTCGGGAACATCGCCGTCAGCTCACGGTCCAGGCGCTGACGGATCCGCTCGATCAGCACCTCCTTGTCCTTGGCGGCGGCCAGCTGGTCAGCGAACCCCGCGACTGAGGCCAGTACCACGAACCGCGGCTTCGTCAGGTCGAGACCGAGCAGGTTCGCCTCTTCGATCAACCGCTCCCGCTCGGCGTCGCTGGCGGCGTTGAAGAACTGCCACAGCAACTGGTCGAGGTTCCCGGAAAGGCCCTGGTCCGCTTCGCGGCTGATCAACAGCTCCACCAGACTGCGGGTCATCGGAATGAATTCGCTGACCGCTGCCGGTTCGGCGTGCAGGATCACCACGCCTACCGCCTGGCCGTCGTGCTGTACGGCGAACGCCGCTCCGTCCTCGAGCTGCACCGTGTCGGTCGTTTCCGCCGCCTTGCCGACTTCGGCGGTCTCCGACACCCGGCCCGGGTCGAACGAGGCCAGCACCGTCCCCGCCGTATCGGTCAGGGTCACGTCGCGACCCAACAAGCTCATCACCTGGTTGACGATGTTCCGCGCGAACGGCGGCGAGAAGATGAACGGGGCAGGCATAGTACCTGACATGATACGCCTGGTCGCCCCCCCGGCAACTTGTCAGAAACGGCATTGACGATTCGCCCAGAGTCCCTATCATTGGTGATTATGGCAGAAGCATCCGGGCATATCCTCCTGATCGAAGACGATCCGATGCTCACCGAGTTGTATCAGGCGAAACTCGAGCTTGAAGGATTCGAGGTGGATATCTGTACCGACGGCAAGGAAGGGCTCTCCCAGGCAAAGCGATTGCGGCCGGACTTGATCCTGCTCGATATCATGCTGCCGGAGATGAACGGATTCGAAGTGCTCCGGAAACTCCGCGAACATGCCGTCACCCGTCGGATCCCGGTGATCGTGCTCACCAACCTCGGCGGTGAGCAAGCCGACAACGACAAGAAACTGGCCTTGTCGCTCGGCGCCAAGGAATTCCTCGTGAAGACGTTCCACCTGCCGGACGACATCGTCGGAAAGATCAAAGCGGTCCTCCGGGCCCAAGCGGCGCGGTCGAAGTCCGTCCCATCGAAATAGCACGAGCGGGCCGAGCTCGCTTGACACGGCCGCCACGCGGCCTATAATTCGGCTCACCCCTCTTCGGAGGATCCGAAACAGACACATGCGTGTCTGTTTTTTTGTCACCACCATGAAGACCATTTACGTCCAGCATCTGCTCAAGGTCCTCCTCGAAGAGTACGAGGATATCGACTATATGCTGGAAACCCTCGCCGCCGAAAAGCCGAGCGCTCGCGAATCGGAGAAGATCCGCCGCCTCCTGAGCCGGCTCTCCCAGCAGAACGAAAAGCTGCTGCATCGGTTCGAAGGCTGAGGATTATCCATTTTGTTGACAACCGTAGTGTTTCTTGTTACGCTGGCGGGCTTCTGGAAATCGCACACTTCCAGAGGCGCCCGCAGCGAGCGATCGGACTTGCCCCCTTGGCCCGGTCGCTTGTTGCTATATGCGAGCAAGGTATAGTAAACGCATGAAGCGAGCGTTACTGGCACTGACCATCCTGCTGCTCGGCGGCATCTTGGCGGTACCGTCCGCATACGCCGCCACCGGCCAAGCCGGTGACGCGATTACCGTCCGTGAAAACCAGATCATCCGTGACGACCTCTACAGTGCCGGCGAGACCGTGACGGTCTCCGGCACAGTGGAAGGCGATGTGGTCGCGGCCGGCGGCGAGGTGCTCATCACCGGCCGGGTGACCGGAAGCGTCTGGGCGGCCGGCGCCACGGTCCGCATTACCGGTGACGTCGGCGGCTCGCTCCGCACCGCCGCATCCGAGGTGACCGTCGGCGGACGGGTGGGCGGTGACGTGGTCGCCTTTGCGGGCACCGTGGAGTTGGCCGGAACAGCGGTGATCGGGCGCGACCTCGCGACAGCGGCTTCGGAGGTTACCGCCGAGGGAAATATCGGCCGGAACGTCTGGTTCAGCGCCGAGAGAGCTACCATCGCCGGACGGGTGGGCGGTAATGTCCGCGGTACCGCGGGAAGCCTGTTCCGTCTCGAACCATCCGCGCGGGTCGCCGGGAACATCCGCTACTCCGGGACCGAGGAACTGGACCGTGCGAACGGCGCGGTCGTCGGCGGCACCATCGACTTCACCCGGCAGACCGAGCAACGGGAAGATTCCTTCGTCGACCGACTGAACGGGCAAGTCTACTGGTTCCTAGCTTCCATCTTGCTCCTGCTCGGCATCCTTCTCTACGCACGTCGCGGCGCGCTTCGGGCAGGTGAATTGATCGGGCAACGGCCAGGCCTGAGCCTCCTGGCGGGCCTCGGCTTCCTGCTAATCGTACCGCTCGTGGCCGGCATCCTCCTGATTTCGGTAGTCGGTATCCCGCTCAGTCTCTTCACGCTCTTCGGGTACGCGCTCGTGCTCTACACCGCCAAAGTCTTCGTCGCGTTGGCGGTAGGCCGGCTCGCCGTCCGGAAGGCTCCCGACGCGTTCTGGCCGACGCTCGGTGTCGGCATCCTGGGACTGGCGCTCTACTATGTCCTCGCTGTCATTCCTATCGTCGGAGCGGTCATGACAATCATGACCCTGCTGGTCGGTACCGGCGCCCAGGTCCTGCTCTTCCGCGAACTCTACCAGGCGAACCGCAAGAAGTACGGCGCCTGACCCCTTACAGTAAGTGCGCGTACAGCGTGATCAGCCCGTCCGCGTGACGGATCATCACGTAGTGGCCGAAGCCCGAACCGTCATTCTGGATGTCGCGGATGATCGTGCCGTCGGCGGCGGCACGGACCGGCTTGCCGCAGCCCTGCACCACGTCGATACCGTTATGGATGTTGCCGCCGTAGACACCTTGCTTGGCCCACGCCGTCCAGCCGTACGGCTGCACGAGCGATCCATCCGGCTTCTTCAACGCACCCCAGAACACGCCGGGGTTATGCCAGCGGCCGTCCTTGATGACCGAGAAGTGGGTATGGCAACCGGTGGAAAATCCGGTCGAGCCCTCGAATCCGATCGTCTGGCCCTGCTTCACGCGCGCACCGTCCGAGAAGCTGCCCCAGATCGCGTTACCGCCGGCCTCGTCCAGGAGCTGGCTCTGGACCAGCCTGGCGCGGGCGATCTTCTCCTGGAGATACGCCGCTTCGCGGGCGCGGTTTTCCAACAGCTCGTTGAGTTCGTCCCGTTGCGCGGTGACCGATCGGTCCAGTGATGCGATCTGTCGCTCAAGCAGTTCGAGGGACCCTTGGCGTGCCTCGAGCGTCGCTTCCTGTTCCTGGAGGGTCGCGTAGGCCGCGTCGGCATCGCGGGCCAGCGTATCGAGGTGATCCTCCAATACCGCCGCGTACTTCAGCTTTGCCATGGCATCCGAGGCGGACCCGCTGGCGGCCAGCAGCTCGATGACCTCGGGATCCTTACTGCGATAGTCCTCCTCGATACTGGCGGCCAGCAACTCCTGCTTATGCTCGTAGTCGAGTCGGGCACCATCGAGGGCCGGGCGGAGCCGCTGCATGTCGGCCCGCACTCCCGCGAGTTCGGCTTTGACCGCAGCCTGCTTCTTCCGGGCATCCTTGAGTTGCGATTCCACCTGGGGAATCCGTTCCGCGATGGATGTCAGCTCGCCGTCGAGCGCCTGGAGCCGTGACTCGTCCGCCGCGATCCCGTGCACGTGCTCAGGGTCCTCCTCGGCCCGGACGGACGACGCCGGCAGTACCGTCGCACCGATAATCAGTGCCGCCAGGAGCAACGTGCCGATCCGGCCGCCGCGGCCATTACTTTTTATATGTTCGTGTTGCATGTTCAGACGTTCCGGACCGCTTCCCAAAAATTAGAGAATCATAGCAAAAAACGCCCTTGCTGTCAAGGATTAGGGACCGGGATGTTCGGGTCGTAGCGTTCCTAGCGGTTGGTCACAACGCCCTTCGGACGGCTCATCGCCTCAAGCGCGAACCGTACGCCCTGTGCGCCGATGCCGGAAGCCTTGTGGCCGGTGAACATGAAGTTGTCCGGCGCCCGTTGGTCGGGCCCGTTCAGGTGGATGCCCCCCGCTTCGAGCCGCCCGGCGATCTCCCGGCAGCGTTTTTCGCTCCGTGAGAAGACCGAGGCCTGGAGTCCGTACTCTGAATCGTTGGCGAACCGCACGGCCTGCTCCGCATCCCGGACGCGGACGATCGGCAGGACCGGGCCGAACTGTTCCTCGCGGACCACCCGGGCCGAGTGCGGGACACGGTCGAGCACGGTCGCCTCGACATACCGGCCGCGGACCTTCCCTCCGCGGATGATCCGGGCACCACGCCGCTTGGCGTCGCCAAGGAGCGTCCGCAGGTATTTGGCTTGGTCGTCGCTGATCACCGGGCTGACGGGATGCTCCCGTGGGTCGCCGGCGGTCGCGAACTTCTCTTCGACCTGTGCCGCGATCTTCCTGGTCAACCGATCCGCGACGCGGTCCACCACATACACCCGCTTCACCGCGGTACACCGCTGGCCGGCCAGCTTGAACGCCCCGCCAGTGATATGCTTGGCAGCCACGTCGAGGTCGGCATCGGCCAGCACGATCGCCGGGTCGTTGCCGCCGAGCTCAAGAAGCAACGGGACCATGCCGGTCAGCGACGCGATCCGTTGCCCGACCGCAGTGCTGCCGGTCATCGCGACCATCGCACACTGCGGATGGGTCACCAGGTAATCGCCGATCTCGGATGACTTGCCGGTGACCATTCGGAGAAGGTCACGCGGGAATCCCGCGGCGTAGAGCAGCTGGAGCAGCCGGTAGCACGTGACCGATCCCTGGGTCGGCGGCTTCCAGAAGACAGTGTTCCCGAGCGCCAAGGCCGGCGCCACCTTGCTGATCGAGAGATTGACCGGATAGTTGAACGGACCGATCGCCAGCACCACGCCGAGCGGCGTCCGCTCGACGGTCTGCACGCGGCCGCGCGGGAATCCCGGGAATGCTTCGGCCCGGATCCGTTCCGGCTTCATGCGCCTCGCTTCGCGGACCGTTTCCTCGACCAATTCGGCCGTCCGGACGATCTCTCCGTCCGCCTCGGCGGGCGTCTTCCCGATTTCCCGGACTAGCAGGTCCGCGAGCTCGCGCCGGTGCCGGCGCAGCACTTTCGCGAGAATCCCGACGGTCCGAAGCCGCTCAGGGAAGGGTACGGCCGCCCACTCCGGTTGAGCCTTGGCCAACCGCTTGTAGGTAGCGTCCACATCGGCCCGGCGCTGGCGCGGGACACGGCCGACTTCCCGGTCGTCGATCGGGGAGCTGACACTGATAGGGCGGGAAGGCATCGCTTAGGTTTGTTTCCGTTTGCTTTCCTGCATTGTAGCACCGCGGCGACGGGTCACCGGGCGGGTGCGGGGAAACGACACGACCACGGTCGTTCCTTCCCCGCGACGGGATTTGATCCGGAGCGTTCCGCCCTGCCGCTCCACCAACTGCTTGGTAATGAAAAGTCCGAGCCCGGTACCTCCTGCCGCGGCGGAGAGCTCCGTGTACTCCCGAAAGAACTTGTCGAAGATCTTCTCCAGGTTCCCGGCGTCGATGCCGATGCCCCAATCGCGGATCCGCACCTGGACCATCCGGTCCCGCACGCGGGTAGTGATTGCTACGCGTTCGCTGGGCGGCGTGTACTTGATCGCGTTGTCGAGGATGTTCCGCAGCACCTGACAGAATTTCGTCCGATCGACACGGATGACATCCCGCTTGGTAAGCTCGCTCTTCAGCGACATACGTATCCGTTTCCGTTCGACGGCCGCATGCAGGTCCTCGACGATCTCACGGATGGTTTCATCCGGATGGACCACCGTCGGATGGAACGGCGTGCGTTCCTCCTCGATTCGGGCGACCTGGAGCAGATCTTCTACCAGGGTGGTGAGTCGCTGGGACGCCTTATAGGCGCGGTCCACGAATTCCCGACTCTGCTCGGGATCCTTCGTCCCTGTAGCCAGGGCGAGATACCCGGTCAGTGCGGTGAGCGGCGTGCGCAGCTCGTGCGAAGCGATCGAGATGAACTCGCGTTGGCGTCCTTCGACCGACTCCCGGAGCTGGTCGGAGGTGCTGCGTGACGAGTTTGGCTTACGGCCCGACTGGGATGCTTTCTTAGCCATACGAGGCAGGCATTATACTGCCGACGCGCCGTCATGCCTACGGATGGATGGGCAATGAGGGCGTGACGATTCCCCGGAGGACACTTGGGAATGCCTTCCGGGGAATGGGGAAGGTTCGTTTTGAAACGAAGGTCTTCCCCGATGCCCATACTTCCGAAACGATGCGAGACTGCTGGCTGGACGGGTTCCTATCGACGGCGAAGCATTCGGGGGTCGACGGAGAAACGGACTCTGATGGTCGGCATGAGGGTCATGTTCCCCCATCGCAGAGGAATCTCCTCCTTGCCCAGCAGGCGACGTACGCGGTTACCAAGTCTCCAAGAGGTGGCACGGATCCTATGGCGTATTGCCATCACAGTTCCTTTCTTCGGTCATGAGACACACGGGAAGTTAAGGGGCATCCCTACCATGCCGGCCGCTGAGTAGCGGGTCAATGGAAGGATGACCATGGCTGACTGTCGGGGCGGCGGGATTTGAACCCACGACCTCATCGTCCCGAACGATGCGCGCTACCAGGCTGCGCCACGCCCCGATGACCTATACACTAGGTACTGTTACATTCTACGGGTGAATGCCATGAAATTTCACGTTGTACAACATCCGCCGGTAAAAGACGTCGAGGCCTTGGTGCTTCACGTGACGGCCGGCGACAAACGGTTGCCGTCCATGGCCGCCTGGATCGACAAGGAACTCGGCGGTGAACTCAACAAGGCGCTGAAACGGAAGAATTTCAGCGGCCAGGCGGGATCGAGCGCGCTGATCCACACCGCCCAGGGAGCCGTCATCGCAGTAGGAGTCGGGAAACGGCCCGTCGATACCGATCGGATCCGGAAAGCGGCGGCGGCGGCCGTCGGACAGGCTCGCGCGCATCACTTCACCACCCTGGCCACGCCGCTTACCGCCGGCAAGCGCCTGGGGGCCGATGCCGTAGCGCGCGCCATCGCCGAGGGAGCGATCCTCGCGGACTACCGGTTCCACAAGTACAAGCAGGATAAGCCCCACCCGGACATTCAACTGTATCTGACGCAGGCAAAGGGCAAAGCGGCGCAGGCAGCCAAGCAGGGCATCAAGCTGGGGACGACCCAGGCCGAAGCCCAGGTTCTCGCCCGTGACCTCGCCAACGAACCGCCCTCGCATCTCACGCCGAAACGACTCGCCGCGGAAGCCCGCGCCGTGGCCCGGAAGAACGGGCTCGGCGTTTCCGTGCTCGGCCCTACCGAGATCACGCGGGCCGGGCTGGGGGCGCTCCTGGCCGTCGCCCGCGGCTCCGACGAACCGCCGCAGCTGATCAAGCTGACCTACCGGCCCCGGAAGGTCGGGACCGCTAAGCAGAAGCACGTCGTCCTGGTCGGCAAGAGCATCACCTACGATTCCGGCGGGCTGAACCTGAAGCCGTCGCGGGGCGGGGCGCTCGAGGACATGAAGCTCGACATGTCGGGCGGCGCCGCGGTGCTCGGCGCGATGAGCGCGTTGAAGAAGCTCGGCGTGCGGCATAAAGTAACCGGCTATCTTCCGGCGACGGAAAACCTCGTCGGCGGGTCGGCGTACAAGCCCGGCGACGTGGTCACAACGTACAACGGCAAGACCATCGAGGTCGGCAACACCGATGCGGAAGGCCGGCTGACCCTGGCGGACACGCTCGCGTATGCCGTGGACAAGGACAAACCGGATGAGATTATCGACCTCGCGACGCTGACCGCCACGGAGATCAGCCTGGGGCCGTCGTACGCCGCGATCTTCGCGAACCGCCCGCGGCTGGAAGAGCGGTTCAAGGAGGCCGGCGAACGCACCGGCGAGAAGGTCTGGCCGCTTCCCTTCCCCGAGGAGTACGACGAAATGACGAAAAGCGCGGTCGCGGATTTCTCGAACATCGTGTCCGGCCGGGCTTACACCCTTTCCGGACCGCTCCTGCTCAAGCACTTCGTCGGGAAGACGCCGTGGGTCCACCTCGACATCGGCAGCGCGGCGATGGCGGCCAAGGACAGCGGGTACACCAAGAAGGGCGGCTCGGGCTGGGGTACGCGCCTGCTGCTCGAGTACCTTTCGAGTTAACGTGTCATCCTTCCGGGAACAGGTCAACGGACTGGTGCGCAAGATTCCGCGCGGACGGGTGATGACGTACGGGCAGATCGCGGCGTTGACCGGTCATCCGCGGCGCGCCCGGGCGGTCGGATTCGTAGCGCATTACGGCGACCCGTCGATTCCCTGGCAACGGGTCGTGAACCGGCATGGCCGGGTCGCGCCCGGCTACCCCGGCGGGATGGCGGTCCACCGTGCGGAACTGTCGAGCGAAGGGGTCGAGGTCGACGATGACTTCACCTGCGATCTCGGTCGCTACCAGTGGTGGCCGGACGAGACGCCGTAAACGCCCTACAGCTTCGTCGAGACGGTTACGCCGCTGCGGGTGATCTGCCGCCGCAGCTCCTCCGCCCCGATGTGCCGCAGGATCCGATCCAAGCCAGTGACCGCTTGGGCATCCTGGATGCCGTCCGCGCTCAGGTAACCCAACGTCTTAACGGCTTGCCGGCCCCGGCCGGCTTTCGCCCACGCTTCGGCCAGGTCCAGGACCAAGCCATCGCGCCGCGCTTGGCGTTCGCTATTATCAGGCGAGTGGATGAAGGAGAGGCGCGCGTCGGCAGCGCCCATCTGCTGCTCGTCTCCGCTCGCAATATCTTCAGCGATCAAGTCGTATATGTCCGTCGGCCGGTCAGGCTTGGGTGCCGGTGAATCTACTTTGCTCATAGTTTGATCATAAGTCCCGTTAGTGGTCCGTGGTGGCGTGACCATGCATCGTACAAGGCTCCCTGGCTTCGGGCAAGGCGATCGGCAAGGCAGTCGTTATACCAGGGTCTTAATGGCTTTCCTGATACCTTCCGTCAGCCGGTCCACGTCGGCAGTGCCCGTATACACGCCCCAGCTGGCCCTGACGGAAGCAGGAACACCCAACCGGGCATGCAGCGGCTGCGCGCAGTGATGACCGGAACGGACCGCGACGTTTTCCTGATCCAGGAACGTCGCCAGGTCATGCGGGTGCACGCCATCGATGACGAAGGAGATTAGCCCGGCACGCGCCGGAGGATCGAGCGGACCGAGCACGCGCAGTCCTGCGATCTTCCCAAGGCGCTCCAGCGCGTATGCATTCAACGCCTGTTCATGCCCGGCGATAGCTTCCATGCCGGCTTTCTTTAAGTAACCGATCGCCGCGGCCAGGCCGACCGCTTCGGCGACCGGCGGCGAACCGGGTTCGAACTTCGCCGGCGGATCCGCGAACGTGGCCTTCTCGAAGCTGACGTCCGTAACGGCGCCGCCGCCGCCGGACACGGGTTGCATCGATCCGTACATCGCGGTCCGGGTCCAAAGCACGCCGATGCCCGTCGGGCCGTACAGCTTATGGCCCGAACAGACATACCAATCGGCACCGAGCGAACGTACGTCCACCGGCAGCCGGGGAGCAGCCTGCGCGCCGTCCACGAGGATCTTCGCGGCGCCTTCATGTGCCAGCGTCGCCAGTTCGGCTACCGGATTGACGGTCCCCAGTACGTTGGAGACGTGCGCGACCGCGACCAGCTTGGCACCGGGCACCTTGCGTTTGAAGTCGTCGAGATCCAACGTACCCTGCTCGGTGATCCGGGCGAAACGCAACTCCAGCCCCGACGCTTCGGCCAGCATCTGCCAGGGCACGAGATTCGAATGATGTTCCATCTCGGTCAGCAGGATGGCATCGCCTTTTCGTAGGTTATGACGAGCCCAGCCCAGGGCCACCAGGTTGATCCCTTCCGTGGCACTCTTGGTGAACACGATTTCCGACGGATCGGCGGCGCCAAGGAACGACGCCGCGGCCGCCCGCGCTTCCGCGAATCGCCGCGTCGCCTGTTCCGTCAACGCATAGATGCCGCGGCCGACCGGCGCATACTGCTCGCGATAGAATCGGTCCATCGCCCCTAGCACGACCGCCGGCTTTTGGGCCGTAGCGTCCAAGTACACCAGCGATTCATTGCCGCGTTCGTGCGCGAGCAACGGAAAGTCGCCTTTGGGGATGAGCGGCTCCATCAAGCGATTCCGTCGTCCTCGAACGATTCCCGATGGATCAGCGGCTTGGCCACGCCGGGCGGCGGTTCGTCCCTATCGACCCTAAAGGCAAACTGCATCTCGGGTTCCGACCACTCCTCCAGCAGTTCGGACGCTCTCCATTCTTCTATTTTGCATTCCGTGGAACCATCGTTCCCGGATTCGTATCCTCCCATGAACACCAAACTGAGCAGCTCAGCGGTCTCACGGATATCCTTCGGGGCATACTCCGGACCGGGATAGAACGCGATCGGAACTTCAGCCTCGGCTGCCATCATGTTCCATGGTTACCATGCCTCCATCCTACCGCGGACACATGAAACACGCGCCGCTGGAAAACGGCGCGTGTCCAATGATTTCCGAGGTTACTCCTGGTAAAGCTCGGGATATTCCCGTTCGAGTTGCTGCTGGAGGTCGTTTACCTCCCCTTCCTTCTCGGCAAAACCCACATACGCGGCGATCGCCGCGGCAAACGCGACGGCCTGGATGATCCCGAGTACAAGTCCCCCTACGACTACACCGGCCTCGCCGCCGGTGAACTGGGCACTAGTCGCCGCACCACTGGTCTTCTTGTCCCAATACTCGTTCAGCTTGTTCACTACGATGCCGTAGATCACGAACGCCGCAAGTGAAGCCAGGAGATTGAGCGGCGGAATGAAGGCCAGCACGACCCCGGCGATGATCGGACCGAGCACGAACCACACCGCCGGGAATCCCGGAAGGCCCGCCTTGACGCGGAGTGCGGAAATGTCCTTGAGCAGATAGTAGTAAACGACGATGGCCAGGATTCCGGCCGCGATCAGGATCGGGATACCGATCAGGACGATGCTAAGCAGCGCTCCGATGATGCCAAGGCCGATCGGGCCGAACAACTGAAGCCCCGGCGTCTGTTTCAGGGCTCGTTCGTCACCAAGCTCCTCATCGACCGCTTTCCGGGTGACATAGAACCAGTACAGGTTATAGAGTCCGACCGATA
>JALYJZ010000003.1:11235-13638 GCA_030775025.1 bacterium | reverse complement strand
ATCGCATTCAGTGCCACGGCGCACTGCCTCACCGGCTGCGCCATCGGTGAAGTTTTGGGATTGGTCATCGGTACCGCCCTGGGCTGGGGCGTATTCGCGACCATCGCCCTGGCGGTCGGGCTCGCGTTCCTCTTCGGGTACTCCCTGACGATGATCCCGCTGCTACGGTCGGGCATGGCGCTGACCGCCGCGCTGCCGCTCGCGCTTGCCGCGGACACCCTGTCGATCACGGTCATGGAGATCGTGGATAACGGGGTCATGCTGGCCGTGCCGGGAGCGATGGATGCCCATCTGGATTCGCCACTGTTCTGGGGGAGCCTGGCGTTTGCGCTGGCGGTGGCTTTCGCTGCTGCGTTTCCGGTCAACCGCTACCTGATCGCGCGCGGCAAGGGCCATGCCGCGGTGCATGGGCACCACTGAGTCTCCTGACAGTAGCGCCTTGTGTAGAATACCGACAGGATCTCTCACGAGAGCCCGTTTTTTGGAAGAACGTCGGTTACGGCATGTAGACATACTGCGTAGCATAGCTGCCACGGAGGTACATATATGTTCGCTGACAAAGACACTCGGGTCGGAGACGTGGTCACCCGCACCGAAGCGGGGGTCCTGAAGAAGGAGCCCGTCACGAAAGTGAAGCCGGACGGTACCCGGGTAACCCGGGACAAGACCGGCAAGATCCACACAGAAAAACGTCCCGAGAGGCCGCTGGCGTAACGGAGTGCCATGAGTGCCCGTTCACACGCTCCCGAGCGTCCCGCGCCCCGGCCACCTGAGGGGCGGGAAACATCCTTGAACGTCTTGATGCGGCGGTTCCGGACGCTCTCGATGGATCAGGCGCAGGCGGAGAAGCAGCGCCGGACGGAGCTCCGGGAGCATAAGCCGAAGCAGCCCCCGGCCGCTTCCGAGCTGGAGGACTCGCTTGAACCGGTGGAGATCACCGACTGCACCGACGTCGTCTGGTGGGCGGGCGGGAAGATCCACATGGGAAGAGTGACCGCCCGGGCTTCGAGCGGCGACCCCCGGGTTCCCAATCTCCTGCGCATCGAGGTGCATGAACACGAGAAAAGTGAACCGATTACCGCTTCCGTGTGGGAAACCGACCCCGACCTTGCGCTGGTCCAGAACCGGCATCGGCTTTACGAACGCCTACAAGATTGCCAGACGCTCCTCCAGGCCCGGCCGGACCTGCGTGATCGGATCGAGGAGCGGCGCGCCAGCCTGCAGGAAGCGCTCGGCGAGGACTGGGGGTAGTCCCGGTCGCTTGGGTCGACGTCTGCCGCCGCGAGGAGGCCGCCGCCCGAGAGCGCCCCGGGCTGTTTGGTTTGCTGGTCGGAAAGGGTATTCTGATAAGTCGTACCTTTACACCTTGACTGCCAACCACCAGAAAGGAACGCATGATATATCCGGACGTTGCCATCATCGTCGGGAGCAAGAGCGACCTGGACATCTTGGAGAAGTCGGGCATGACCGACGTCTTCGATGCCATCGGTGTGAGCTGGGCTGTTTCCGCCATCTCGGCGCACCGCAATCCGCGCGACCTCGAGGAGTACATCAAGGATCAGTCGGCAGGGGTCTACATCGCCGTCGCCGGCCTGTCGGCGGCGCTGCCGGGAGCCATCGTTTCCAACCTCCTGGCTCAGGGCAAGATCACCACGCCCGTAATCGGGGTGGCTCTTTCCAGCGACATCCTCGATGGCCTCGACGCCCTGTTTGCGATTACCCGCCTGCCGCCGGGAATCCCGGCGGCGTTCGCCGGCGTGGACAAACCGGGACTCAAGAACGCCGGCTGGCTCGCCTGTCAGATGCTCAGGCTGGATGAGGCCCAAACCACTCAGCTCGGGGAGTACTACCGCAGTACCTCCAAACCCGCCCAAATCGACCTACTGACACCGAAGGAGTAATCACATGACGGATACGCAAGCGAAAGAGCTGGTCATCGAGGGGAAGACCAAGAGGGTCTGGCGCGATCCGGACCACCAGGGTGCCGTGCTCCTCGAGTCCAAGGACGACATCACCGCCAACGACGGCGAGGGGCATGAGCTCCTGACCGGCAAGGGCGTGGCGGCTACCACCACGACCTGCGCGACGTTCCTGCTCCTGGAGGCTGCGAACATCCCGACCCACTTCAGGGAGCGGGTCGATGAGCGCACGTTCCGGGCGCAGGCGGTTGAGATGATTCCCATCGAGATCGTGATGCGTCGGGTGGCGTTCGGTTCCTTCCTGAAGCGCCACCCGGACTATGAGGAGGAGCACCGCTTCGAGTCGGTCCGGGTCGAGTTCTTCAAAAAGGACGACGATGCCGGTGACCCGCTCATGGTGGTGGATCCAATCACGTTCCGGACGTTGCTGTTCGAGCCCAAGCGCCCGATGGCTGATGGTACGTTCATCGGCGAGGAGGCCGGG
>JALYJZ010000003.1:0-11225 GCA_030775025.1 bacterium | reverse complement strand
GACGTCATCGACAACGACTCCTGGCGCATCTGGCCGGGCGGTGACAAGAAGGCCATGAAGGACAAGCAACGGTTCCGCAATTTCGTCGATGCCGGCGATTTCAGTGAGACCGAGCAAGTCCTGGCGGAGATCGGGAAGGACTACCACTGGGTGGCTGAGGCTCTCAGAGGTCTCATCCCCACCTCTCCCGCGAGCGCTCAGTAGCCCCACCCTAAAAAACCACGGCAAGAACCAGGACAATCATCCTTTCTGCTTGCCCGCCGAGAATAGTTTCTGGTAACTCCAGTTTTCATTCTCGGCTCCCTCTCGCATAGCGACTGACGAGACCTGGGAAGTTCAGGTCGAAAGGGAAGCCGCATTTCGGGTACGATTGTTACGATGCACCCACGTACATCAGCGAGTACGTCAGGCAAACGCGCGGTCGTCGCGATCGACGGCCCGAACGCTTCCGGCAAAGGGGCGCTCTCGAAGCGCTTGGCCGGGCATTTTGGGTGGCCGCTGCTCGTGACCGGCCTGATGTACCGTGCCGCCGGCTTGGCCGTGGCGGAAGCGGGGGTCGACTTCGATGACGAACCCGCTTGCGTGGAAGTCATCCGTGCCTTGCGGTTCACCTTGGACGCTCCGGACACCTTGCTGATCGACGGCGTGCCGGCCGATGTCAGGAAACTCCAAAGTCATGAGGTGGGCGAGGCCGCTTCCCGCGTCAGCGCATACCGGAAAGTCCGGCAGCACGTCCATGCGGTCCAGCGGGAATTCGCCGAGCAAGGAAACGTGATCATCGAGGGCCGGGACATCGGCACCGTGATCGCTCCGGATGCCCGCTTTAAGATTTACCTTACCGCTTCGCCCGAGGTGCGGGCCCGGCGGCGCCTGAAGGAGCTCGCAGGCAGGGGCGTGGACGCTGACTACGAGACGGTACTGGCCGATGTGAGCCGTCGTGACGAGCGGGATACCAAGCGTGCGCACTCACCGCTCCGCCCGGCGGAGGACGCCGTGATCATCGACACCAGTGACATGACACTCGACGAAGTCTTCCGCTCCGCCCTGGAGCATCTTGAGAATTCCAGCGGTTAGGCAGGAAATCTTCCTACGATAAAGGCGCATCCTCGGATGCGCCTTTATGCAGTGTCAGAGGGGCGATTACTCGCGCGGACGTGCTTCGCGCACGGTCAGCGGGCGACCATCGATCTCCTTGCCGTTGAGCTCTTCGACGGCCTTGTCGGCCTGCGCGTCGTCATCGAACTTCACGAAACCGAAGCCGCGGCTGCGACCCGAGTCCCGATCAGTGATCACGCTCGCGGCGGTCGGGTTAAAGCTCGCGAAGTGCTGCTGCAGCGACTCGTTGGTCGTGCTAAACGGGAGATTCCCGACGAATAGTTCTTTTGCCATGGTGGTGGCTCCTTTCTTATGCAGAGGAGCCTTGGCCTGGACCTACGCTACGACTCTGACTTAACTTAAACAACGCATATAGCGTACAGGAAAAGGCGTCGCTATGCGAGCAGGGCAGTGGTCGCGCGGGCCATCTCGCCCAGTTCGTCGGTCGGGACGACCAGTACGCGGGCCTTGGTGCGCGCCGCGCCGATCGAGGCGAAGGCGGTGTCGGTCCGGCGGTTCTTGGTAGCGTCGAGCCGGATGCCGAGGTAGTCGAGGCCCTGGCACATGCGCTTCCGCATCGGTACGGACCGCTCACCGACGGTACCGGTAAAGACCAGCAGGTCGAGCCCGCCGAGCACGGCGGCATACGCCCCGACGTACTTACGGACCCGGTAGGCGTAGGCGTCGAGCGCCAGCTTGGCGCGCGCGTCGCCCTTGCGTTCCCGTTTCAGGAGTTCGCGGATGTCGTCGCTGCCGCCGAGCGCGAGTAGTCCTGAGTGGCGGTTGAGGTCCGTCTCGACCTGGCGGGCCGATCGTTCGGCGGCCATCTCCAACAGGATGCCGGGGTCGACGTCACCGGCGCGGGTCGCCATGATCAGCCCTTCCATCGGCGTCGCGCCCATCGAGGTGTCCACGCTCTTGCCGCGCTGAAGGGCAGTGATGCTGGCGCCGCTGCCGAGATGGCAGATGATCGCTCGGGCGGGCATGCGTCCCGTTTCACGTCGGACGGTCCGTACGACCGAACCGACCGATATCCCGTGGAACCCGTAGCGGAACAGCCCGCGGCGTTCCGCGTCGCCGGCGGGAATCGCGTAGCGCCGGGCATGTTCCGGTAGCGTCAGGTGGAAGGCGCTGTCCGAAACGCCGACGATCGGCACGTGCGGCAGGACCTGGCGGGCATGGTCGAGTTCGGCGAGGGCTGGGCCCAGATGGAGAGGGCTCCGGTCGTAGGCGGTCCGGATCTGGCGTTCATAGTGTTCGTCGATCACCCGATGGCGCCGGAAGGCTTCGCCGGACGCGACGATCCGGAGCCCGACGGCGGAGACGTCCTGGGCACCCCGGAGCACGCCGGCCCGTTCCGCTTGCCGGAGGAACCAGTCGGTAGCGTGCGCGAACGTGTCGGTCGAAAGCCGGTGCGCCGACTTCGTACCGGCAAGCTCCAGCCCGGCGGTCACCCCGCCGTTCTCATGCTCGATATGCGCGCAGGCGACCTGTCGCGTGCCGCGGTACAACGCCAGCTTCTTCGAGGAACTACCGGGATTGATGATCAGGACGGGTCCGGCCATTGCCACTCCTCGAGTTCCTGTGGATCGATCCCGTGCCGGACGATGTAACGGCGCTCGGCGGCCAGCTTCGCGGCGTACTTCTTGCGGAGCGCGTTCGCGGTGCGCCGGTCCAGGACTTTCTGGGCGGCGAGCCGGTCGAACGCTTCCATCGCCAGATTGTAGCGATCGGTCTGGTTGCGGACGTGCATGTCGAACGGGGTCGTGGTCGAGCCGGACTCGAGGTAGCCATGCACGGAGAACCGTCCAGCCCGGCGCTCGTAGTCGAAGAGTACGGACTTGAGGGTCTCGGGATAGCCGTGGAAGTTCACGATTACCGGCTTGTCGGTAGTGAAATGGCTTTGGAACGCCGCCTCGCCGACCTTCTTTCCGGCCGGTCCGAATCCTGAGTCGGAGAGCGCGGCGATCGAGACGAACCGGAGCCGGGCGCTCGGTACCTCGTCCTTGACGATCGCCAGCGCCGCCAAGGTTTCGGTGGTGAGGTGTCCTCCGGCCGCGGCGAAGACCAGGTCGGGCCGGGCGTCGGAGGCGAACTGCCAGGTCGTGAGGCCGTTCGCCATCGTCCGCTTGGCTTCCGGATACGGGAGCCAGATGTGCTGGTTCTTCTTGGCGACGACCAGCGCGTTGATCCGGTCGGTCGAGCGGAGGCTCGCGTCCAGCGCCGCCAGGGTGGTGTTACCGTCAGGCGGGAAGTAGACGGTGATGAAGTCGCCGTGCCGCTGCAGCAGGTCGTCGATGAAACCGGGGTTCTGGTGGGAGAACCCGTTATGCTCTTGCCGCCAGGCGGATGAAGTCAGAAGGTAGGTGAGCGACGGATTCGGCTTACGCCAGGGAATCGTCCGGGCGACTTTCAAGAACTTCGCGTACTGGTCGACCATACTGGTGACAATCTGGATGAAGGCCTCATACGAGGCGAACAGCCCGTAGCGGCCGGTAAGGGCGTAGCCCTGGAGCATGCCCTGGAGGGAGTGCTCGGAGAGCATTTCCATCACGCGGCCGTCCCGGGCCATGTCCACGTCGGCGGGTTTGATCGGCCACTGCCAGGCGCGGGCGGTCTCGCTGAATACCTTGTCGAGCCGGTTGGAGTAGGTCTCGTCCGGTGAGAACAGCCGGAGGTTCTTGGTGCGCCGGTTCTTGGCGAACGCCTCCTTAAGGTAGTCACCCACGTAGTGCATGCCGCCGTTCGCCAGCTCGCCGGGACGCTTCGGACGTGCCGCCAGGGAGGCGGGATTTGGAAGCTTCAACGGCTTCCGTCGCTCCCCGTGGGTGTGGCGGCTCAGGCCCATGCGTTTCGCGCCGGCGGGAACGTTTGTCCGGACATCGGCCGTGAAGCCGCGGCGCGGATCGAAAAGTTCGTCGAACCGGTAAGAGCGAAGCCAGCGTTCGAGTGCGGCCAGGTGGGCCGGGTTCTCGCGGACGTCGGGGGCGACGACCTGGTGCGAACGGAAACTGCCTTCGACCGGTTCGCCGTCGAGCCGCTTGATGCCGGTCCAGCCTTTCGGGGTCCGGAGGATGATCATCGGCCAGGTGGGGCGTACCGTGTCGCTCTCGGTCCGGCCTTTCCGGCGGGCCGCCTTTTGGATCTTCCGGATCTTCCGGTGGCTTTCCGTCAGCGCGTCGTGCATCCGGTCGTGCGGCCCTTCGCCGGCGTTGCCGCGGACAATGACCGGTTCGTAGCCGTAGCCGCGGAAGAGCCGCTTGAGCTCGGCGTCCGACATCCGGCCGTAGATCGTCGGCCCGGAAATCTTGTACTCGTTGAGATGGACGATCGGGAGGACCGCGCCGCAGGTACCCGGGTCGAGCAGCTTGTTGAGGTGCCAGGCGGTGGCGGTGGGGCCGGTCTCAGCCTCGCCGTCGCCGATCACCGCGGCGACGATCAGGTCGGGATTGTCGAGCGCGGCGCCGTAGGCGGTGGAGAGCGCGTAGCCGAGCTCGCCGCCCTCGAGGATTACCCCAGGGGTGCCGGGGTTGGAGTGGCTGGGGAATCCGTACGGCCAGCTGAACTGCTGCACAATGTAGCCGACGCCGCCGGCGTTCCGCGTGGCCCTCGGGTAAAACTTCTCCAGCGATCCTTCGAGGAAGAGGTTCGCCTGCAGGGCGGCGTAGGCATGGCCGGGGCCCATCACGAACAGGACTTCCGGGCCCTCGCGGCGGATCAGCTCGTTGAGGTGCGCGTATATGAAGTTGATGCCCGGGCTGGATCCCCAGTGGCCGAGCAGCCGCGGCTTGATGTCCTCAGGCGCGAGCGGCCGGTCGAGCAGGAAGTTGTCCTTGAGGTAGACCTGGGCGGCGGACAGGTAGTTGGCTGCGCGGAGGTAGGCGTCGAGTTGTCGTTTGCGTTTCTGTTGCATAGCTTAGGCGGTGTCCGATTCCAGCAAAATTGTGTTATTAAAGCACATTTTCGTAGAAACGTCAAGGACCCCAGGATGTACGTGCCCGATGGTCACGCTTGGTTAGTGGGCTTTCGAGGGGGAGTAGTCTATCTTCCGACATACATGAACGTAATCATTCCGGTCATGGTTGGTGCCGTGGTCGTCGTATCGGCGGTCATGGCGGCCACCGTTCCCGCCGCGCATGCCGCGGCGCCCGTCTCGCTTCCCGTCGAGCGTTACTTCGAGAACCAGACGCTCAAGGGGTTCGACGTGCTGGTGGATCGTGCCTACCACGAGCGTCATCGCGACCTCTTCCCGCACAACGGCCACCGCAACCAGTTCACCGGACTGCATGCCGGCGCGGACGTGGAGTTCTACTCCGGACGGGACGCGCGGCGCGAGATTCCCGTGAGAGCTATAGCGGCCGGCGAGGTAATCCACGTCGGTACCGTGCCGGGATACGGCGGCTTGGTGGTCATCCGGCACCGCGAACCGGAAGTCGTGACCTCGCTCTACGGCCACGTCCGGCTCAGCGATGTCCGGGTCCGGACCGGCCAGCGGGTCACGGCCGGGCAGACGGTCGCGTTCCTCGGCGAGAGCTTCTCCGCGGAAACCAGCGGGGCGCGCAAGCACCTGCACTTCGGTATCCATAAGGGTCCGGCGTTGGACTTCGACGGGTACGAGCAGACGCGTGAACACCTCTTGGCCGAGTGGTACAATCCGGACGACTGGCTGGTCCGGCACGGCGCGGTCCGCGACCCGCGACTGACCGCGGCGACTCCGACTCCCGACCCGACCCCGCCGCCGGTACTCAAAGTCGGCACCGCCCCGGAAGACAACAAAGATACATCATGGCTTTCACGATTCATCGACTGGTTCCGCGATCGCCTGGCATAAGGTCCGGCAGGGGCGGGCGTGGGTAAGCGCCGCCGCCAGATCCTATTGATGGCGGCCATGATGGCCGTGATCGCCGCCGGCGCGGCGCTTTTCTTCATCGCCGGGACGACCGCGACCAAGGTGGCCCAGGAGCAGCTCGAAGACGCGGCACCCCCGACCGGTTCGCCGGATACCGCACTCTTCGCGCGGCTTGCCGGCCGGACCCTCTCCGCCGATGCCCTCGAAGAGGTCGCGGGCGGGTTCGACCAGCCGCACGGCATCGGTTTCTTTAACGGAACGTTGTACGTGTCGGACTGGGGTGACGACAAGCTCTACGCTGTCGATCCGCAGACCGGCGGAAAGCGCCTGCTCGCCGACGAGCTCGGCGGCGCGCACGACATGGTCATGGACGATGAAGGCTGGATCGTGACGCCGCTGTTCAAGGAGGGCCGCGTGGTACGGGTCAATCCGGACACCGGCGAGGTCCGCGAGCTGGCGGACGGCCTGGACGGCCCGAACGGGATCGTGCGGGCGCGTGACGGGAACTTCTTCGTGTCGAACAACGGCGACGGGACAATCATCAAGCTGACGCCGGCGGGCAAGCGCCGGACGGTCGCCCGGGACCTCGCGGAGCCGGCGGGCCTGGTGGTGGATAACGACAACATCATCCGGGTGGCGCAGTTCGCGGACGAAGGCGCGTCGGTGGTCCAGGTCTTCGATAACGGCAAGCAATCCACGGTGATAGACGGGCTGACGGACGCGGAGAGCCTGCTTTACGACGACCGTAAGAACCTGCTGGTCGGGCACGTCGTGGACGGACGCGGCGCCCTGACACTGTTCATGGCCGCCGGACAGCAATCGCAGGTACTGCTTACCGACCTGCCGGGACCGTTGGTCGGCCCGATCACGGACGGGGAATACCTCTACCTGCACAGCGCGGCGGAAGGCCAGTCGGCTATCTACCGGATCGCGATCCCGTAGTACGCTAGTACCGTTAACGTAATAACCACGGCCCTATCGTCTAGTGGTTAGGACGCCAGGTTTTCATCCTGGAAACCGGGGTTCGATTCCCCGTAGGGCCGCACCAGGTAGCTTCACACGTATCATTTGTTCAATCTCCCAAACCGTGTCCCGAAACGGGGGACGACCGGTGGATACGTCCCTGGAAATTGACCGGCCTGGGCCTAGACGGTACCGTGATTCCGTATGCATAGCCGCAGCTATCGGGGGCGCCGATGATTAGGATGGTGCACGTCAAGAAAGCGTATCCGAAAGGAAATGTCGCGCTGGAGGACGTGAACCTCTCAATCAACCCCAACGAGTTCGTCTCGTTGGTGGGTTCGTCGGGCGCCGGAAAAAGTACCCTGGTGCGGATGCTGATCGCCGAGGAGCGGCCGTCGGAAGGAAAGATCTTTGTCAACGACCGCGACATCTCGCACCTTTCGCACAAGCAGGTACCGTTCTACCGCCGGAAGATCGGCGTGGTCTTCCAGGACTTCAAGCTGCTCGACCACAAGACGGTGGCCGAGAACGTGGCGTTCGCGATGGAGGTCTCCGGCATGAAGAACATCGAGATCAAGAAATCGGTGCCGAAGATCCTGAAGATGGTCGGCCTGCTCGAGAAGGCCGACCGGTTCCCGCACCAGCTCTCCGGCGGTGAGATCCAGCGGACGGCGATCGCCCGCGGACTCGTGCACCAGCCGAAGCTGCTGATCGCCGACGAACCGACCGGCAACCTCGACCCCGTGAACGCCTGGGAGATCATCCAGCTGTTGCTCAAGATCAACCAGTTCGGCACCACCGTGATCCTCGCCACGCACAACCGCGAGGTGGTGGACGCGCTCAAGAAGCGCGTGGTGACGCTGGAAAACGGGCAGATCGTGCGTGACCAGAAGGTGGGCAAGTACGCGCTGAGGAAGGAAGCATGAGCGTCTTCGTCACCGGCCCGCGGCTGATCAAGTCGGCGTTCACCAGCTTCTACCGGAACGGCTGGCTGTCCGTGGCAGCGACCGGCATCGTGACGTTCTCGCTGGTCCTGGTCTCGATCTTCGCCCTGCTGATGCTGCTCGGCACCAACGTGATCGCCGCAATCCAGGAGAAGATCGACGTGGAGGTGTTCTTCAACGAGGACGCCAAGGTGGCCGATATCCTGACGCTCAAGGAGCAGGTCGAGAAGCACCCGAACGCCGCCGCGGTGACGTACGTCTCGAAGACACAAGCGCTGGACATTTATAAAGGCCAGTCCGAACGGAACCAGCGGCTAGTCGAGCAGATTTCCGAGGAGGAAAACCCGCTACCGGCCAGCATCCAGATCAAGGCCAAGAATCCGGACAACCTGGATGCGTTTAACTCGGTACTGGAATCCGACTTCGCGGAACCGTTGGTCGCCAGCCGGTCTGACAAAGAGAACAGAGAAATTATTCAGCGCCTGCAGCGGATCGTCAGCTTCATCCGGAACGTCGGCCTGTTCATCTCGCTGGTCGTGCTGACGTTCGCGATCCTCGTGGTATTCAACACGATCCGGATCGCGATCTTCTCACGGCGCGAAGAGATCGAGATCATGCGCCTGGTAGGGGCCTCGAACGCCTATATCCGGGGACCCTTCGTGCTTGAGGGCGCGCTCTACGGCCTGATCGGTACGGGCATCGCGCTGCTCGTGGTGTACCTGATCGTGCTGGCGTTCGGGCCGGCGCTGTCCAGCTACCTGAGTGACATCAACGAAGACGTGCCCGCCTATTTCCGCGCGAACCTGCCGCTGATCATGCTGGTCCAGCTAGTGACCGGCATCGGCGTAGGCGTGCTTTCCAGCTACATCGCGATCCGGCGGCACCTACGTGCCTAACGTGCCTGAAATCGCATTTGACAAACCGAACGCCCCGGTTATGAGCCCCAAACGGTGTGGATGAGCCGCCCGGGAACAGGGGTCTCTTGGAAGATTACACTGATTGTTAAGCAAATTTTGTACATTTTGACAGACCCCGTACAGCCCCTATAATAACTTTCGTTATCCAAAAGAGACCCGTCTCGCGGAAACCCTCACAAGAATGAATACCCGTTCACGAAGAACTCTCTCGGCACTTGCCGCTAGCGCCACGCTGGTGGCCGGAATCCTGACCGTCGCTCCGGCTCCCGGACAGGCGCAGGAAGCCACTGACGAATGTGCCGCCCTGATCAGTGGCGTGGACAAGAACCTTGTCACCCTGCGCTCCCAGGTCGGCGAGCTCAATGGCCAGATCTCGGAAGTGGACGCCGAGGTTTCCAAGCTCAAGGCAGAATATGCCGAACTGGAAAAGGAAGCGGAAGGTTTGTGGAAGGCGATCCTAGAGGGGATGAAGGAAGGCTACGTGGTCGACTCTTCGTCCACTCCCTTCGATGCGCTGGTTTCCAGCAAACGCCTGTCGGTCTTCTTCAGTAGTGAGCACTATCGGAACAAGATCAACGACGACCTGCAGGAAAAGGTAGAAGCGTATCTCGATACCCTGGAAACGCTGGATGAGAAGCTTGCCGAAGCGAAGGAGAAACGCGACGGGCTCCTGACCCTTCAGGGGCAGCGCCAGGAGCGGCTCGATACGGCCGAAGACCAAGAAGCGGCCAAGCGGGCAGTGGAACAGCTTGATAAGGAACAGTGCGAACAGGCTCGGGAAGCCAATGAACGGGATGCCGCCGCGGGCATCGTCCAGGCGACCGGAGGTAATAGTGCGAGCGCTTCCTCTGGCGGCGGCGGCGGCAGCCCGCAGCCGGTATTCGGCGGCCACGGCGGTAATCCGTATCCGTGGGGCCAGTGCACGTGGTACGTATATAGCCAGACCGGCCGCGGCCAGAACGGAAACGCCGGTACGTGGGGTGCGGGTAGCTCGACACCAGGCGTTGGTAAGATCATGATCTGGTCACCGGGTGAGCAGGGCGCTGGCGGCGCTGGCCACGTCGGTCTCGTCATCGGCGTCAGCGGGAATAACGTGACGATCCGTCATATGAACTGGAACGGGCCCGGTGTCGTCTCGACCGGCACGTTCCGCTCGACCGGCAAATTCTACTAGGTTCCTGGGCGTGCTCCACGCCTGAATGACCCTAATCGATCGGATAGCCCGAAATCCTGCCTCAGGCAGGGTTTTTTAGTTCATTGAGCAAAAATTTGACAGAATTCGGAACATCCGTATAATTCCGCAGGTTGTAGCAGAAAACGAGGAATTTCACCAAAGCCATGCGAAAAAATAGCTCCGGCTTTTTTATTTTGTCCCGAATCCGTTTACTGACCCTGGCAGGGGTCCTACTTCTCGGTACCCTGGCCGCCCAATTCGACCCTGGCCGCAGCCAAGGAGCGCAGGGTGATCGGCCGACTCATGGCGCTGAGAAGGCCGTCATCGAGCTGGTAAGCGAGCAGCGCCTGTTGATGCCTACTCTCGAGCCCACACCCGCTGCGGACGCTCCTAAGCCCGCTGCGGCGAAGCAGCCGAAGCCTCGACCAGCCTCGAAGCGGGCCGCACCGGCTCCTGAACTGATCGGCACGGTCGGGTACGCCGTAGCCGGCGGTAACTGCGTGAACGAGCCGGGCATCAATAATCCTGGCTACGGGAACCCATCCGGCTGGCCGGTGGCGTCCCAGGAGCCCTGGATCGGCGCGACGGCGGTGTTCACGTGGAACCACGTGGGCGTGGTGACCGGCATCTGGCGGAACGGCGACATCGAGGTCCGCCACCAGAACTACTGGGGCGGGCAGCACCGCTTCCCGCGCAGCATGATCCGCGGATTCCGTTGAATCGGCTGGGTCGGCTTGGTAAGGTAAGTCGTCAAGCGTATTAGGAAAGGAGCGAGACCATGGCAGTAGATCGGCCCGCGGAAGGTCGGCATCTCGAAAGAGAGCCCGGAGAACCGGCGGTACGATGCAGCCGCACAGAGAGCGGCAGAATGGTCCAACTGGAATACGAATTGCGAGAAGATCTGCCGAACGTCGTTCCCTCCGAACCGTTTGTGTGTAGCCTGGCGTTTGAGTTAGGGAGTACTGTCTCGTGCAGCGACGGCGACCACCGATTCACCCTAAGCGTCGATTCCTCGGTAGCGGATCAGGTGGATGAGCGTATCAGAGGGGCTCTGCCGGACGCCATCAGGGCCGGGCGGCCGGATCTCGAAGAGGATATCCGATTCGAAGATCGAACGCCTGAGCAAGCCGGTTAAGTAGTAGTTTCCCGCTGGAGTCTCAGGTCCTGCCCGAACGCGATCGCGTCGTTCGCGACGCCATCCGTACCAAGCATGCCGGCCGGAATCACCGTGAACTCGCCCCAGCGGTCGTTCGCCCGGTCCACGCCTTCCGACAGCCGGGTTC
>JALYJZ010000002.1 GCA_030775025.1 bacterium | reverse complement strand
CGGTCCGATTACCATTAAATCGGCTACTGGTAACGTTATAGCCAGCGGGCTGGCCATTCAGTCCGACAATACGGCTGCTGGCGGTGACGGCGGCATCATTACCATTGAGGCCGCGCAGGACTTGGATCTTGATACCGCAGTGCTGTCCGCCCGCGGCGATTTCGCCGAAAGCGGCGGGTACGGCTTCGGCGGCCAGATCGACCTCCGCGCGTTCAATGACTCGATCAGCTGGCTGAATGGGGTTGGCGACGTCCGGCCGACCGGCACGGATAATGTCGGCGGCTCTCAGCTTCCGGCTGCCAACCGTGGCGCTATCACCATGCAGGACTGCCTGGCCGGGCTGATTCTCACGACAGGAACGTCATTCCCTAATAACGGCGACCCGGCGACGACACCGACCGAACTGGCCGACCTTTGCGGCGGGGTGCCGGTATTTTCCAGCTACGTCGATCTTCCGGACGAGTGCGAGATTTGCGACCCGCAGCCAAGCCCCTCTCCGAGCCCAACTCCGCGGGTCGAAGAATCTCCATCTCCGTCACCATCACCCAGCCCGACCCCTGAGATCGAGCAGACTCCTTCCCCGAGTCCGTCACCCACTCCTGAAATCGAGCAGACGCCTGAACCTACCCCGACACCTGAGATAGGGGGGAGCCCTGACCCTAGCCCGACCCCGGGCATCCAGGAAACACCCGACCCCTCACCGGAGCCGAGCGAAACGCCCGGAATCGAGGGGAGCCCTGATCCTGATTCGTCCGGCGGCCCGGGCATCTCGGGCGATCCCGATGATCCCGACACGGCCGGCGGCGTCGCCCCGACCTCCTTTGCCGATACCGGCGCGATGCAGGCCGCTCTGCCCGGCCTCCTACTGATGCTCGCCGGTCTCTACACGTTCCGCCGCTGGCACCAGGTCTGACCGTCATGGCGGTCCGTCGGAAAAAGTGGCCCATCCGCCGGATCTGGCCGGGTCTCACGGTGGTCTTCGTGTTGCTGGGCGCGGTCCTGCTCGTCTATTCCGGTCTCAACTACTATCACTACAACCGCTCGATCCAACCCGCGGTCGCGGTGGAGGCCATCGCGACGCCAGCTCCCGGCCCGTCCGCTCCTGTCCATCTGACGATTGCCGGCGTTCTCGACGAGCCGCTCGAGCGCGGCTCCTACGGGAACGGCCGCTGGTCGGTATCCGACACCGCCGGCACATACTTGGTCCAGTCCGCGAAACCGGGCGAACCGGGGAACGTGATCATCTACGGACATAACAAGGCGGATATCTTCGGATCGCTCCCGAAGGTGACCGGACGCGAGCGGGTCACGCTCCGGCTGGAGAACGGCACGGAGCGCCACTACCGGATCGTCTCGCGTGAAACGGTCGGACAGGACCGTACCGACTTGCTCGCGCCGACCGACACCGAGACGCTCACCGTCTACACCTGCACCGGCTGGCTCGACCAGGACCGGTTCGTGGTGAAGGCGGTGCCGGCCGGGTGATTTCCAGGTGGTACGCTAACTATGATGGACACAGAGAAAGCGACGGGACATCACGAGCTTGGTGAAGAGCCGGCGGTGCAATCAGAATTCGATGGTGACCTGGACCTGACGCCGGAGCCGGTTACGTCGGTCGATGCACTCAAGACGTATGCCCGGGAGATCGGCCGCCACCCGCTCCTGACCGCGGCAGAAGAGCAATACCTTGCCAGGCAGATCGAGCGGGGCGACATGGAGGCAAAGGAGAGGATGATCAATTCCAACCTCCGGTTGTCGTTTTCGATCGCCAAGAGATACCAGGGACGAGGGCTTCCGTTGCTCGATTTGGCCCAGGAGGGAAACATGGGCTTAATCCGCGCCACCGAAAAATTCGATTGGCGGCGCGGATACAAGTTCTCGACGTACGCGACGTGGTGGATCCGCCAGTCCGTGAGTCGTGGACTCGCAGACAAGGGACGGACTGTCCGGCTCCCGGTCCATGTCGCGGCCAAGGTCGACAAGATGGAGAGAGTCGAGCGCCAGCTAACGACCAGATTAGGCCGGGAGCCGACCAACGAAGAGATCGCGGAAACCATGGGAGTGGGTGAGGAGGCGTTGGCAGACATCGCCGGGTGGCGCGACACCGGCCGGACCCCTGCCTCACTGGACCGGCCGGTCAAAGGGAAGGGCAACGAGGATAGTGAAGATGCTACTCTGGGACACCTCATTCCGGATGTCAGGCAGGACACCGTCGAGGAAGTCGCGGAATCGTATGACCACCACCTCGTGAGCGAAGCGATTGGGGCATTGGATTCCCGAACCGGCGAGGTGGTCAGGCGCTGCTTCGGGGTGGACGGGAGGGAACCGCAGACGCTCGATGCGATCGGGAAAGACTTGGGTCTGACTCGTGAACGAGTGCGGCAAATACGGGAAAAGGGATTGGAACGACTTGCCGGACCGCTCGCCAGGGCGCTCGGTCGTGAAGCGCCCCAGATGCAACCGGCCAAATCCCGGGCGGTCCGTAAGCCACAGGAAAAGCAGAAACAGCCGAAACGGTCGAGACGGCAGGAAGGGCAGCGTCCTAAGCGGTCGAAGAAACCTGTCGTGGAAGTGGTGGAAGTGCCGCCGGAGAGTTCCGCACCGGAATCCCCGCCGCCGAGACCGGATTATATTCCGCGTGATGGACGCGGCATGCTGATTCCCGACCCGGAAGGACTGGTCAAGCGGTATCGGAAGGGCAGTTCGCTTCCTGAAGGGCTGGACGCGGATACTCTTGATGTCACGAAGGACTTCGTAGGCCGGTATAGGGAAAAAGTCTTCATCGAGGGGAGCATGCTCGAAGAACTGGTACGGGATGCCCGCACCGGCGATGATCACGCACTATCCGTCTTGGATATGGAGTTCCGTGGTGTCGTGACCCTGGCACTCCTCGAGGGAGCGGTGCCGCCTGCGGAAGTGTCCGCACAATCACAAGCGGTATTGCAACGGGCCGTCAGGAGCTTCACTGGCGGCGATCCCGAGCGGTTCATCGCCCATCTACATGATCAGGCGGAAAGTTGGATTAACATGGCCCAGGCAGAGGTGCCAGAACGGGACCTTGAGCAGGCGGCATGATCGGTAAAATGCAAAGAATGACCTTGACAGACACGTTTTCTACGCTTATAGTGCCGGTGCTCAGAGGTATTCCTGAGCGGAAAGCGGACAGATGAGAAACCACCTAAAAATCTTCGCCGTCCTTTTCGCGTTCCTGCTTGCAGGAGTCGTGGGGGTGGGGAATGTGCAGGCGGAAGACAAGCAGAAGTTTATTAATGACCCCATAGACTGTACGGGCGATGGCACTCAGTACTACACGCCTAACTGCGATCATGCCAACCCGGCGGTTCGCGAGGCCAGCACTAACCAGTCCGCTGGCTCGGGTTACGCTTCCACACAGACCCAGCAGCAGCCTCCAGCCCAATCCCGGGACCAGGCCGTGACGGTCCCCAAGGAACCGAAACAGCAGGTCGCTGCCGATAGCGGTGAAGCGGTGGACGTCGAAGGCGCCTCCTCCCGTGATTCGATCATCGCCGCGGCCGAGCAGACCCAGGGATTCGATTGGAACGCGCTCTTCGTCGGACTCGGGACCGTCAGCGTGCTCGTCAGTATCCTCGTGGTCTACCGACACTTCCGTCGCCGCACGTTGTCGAACTGATCCACCCGGCGAACCGCTCAACGCAATAGGCATACTTCTTGCCCGGAAGGTATCGTATCCCGGTGCGTGATGGTGTACGCTATCACCAAACAAAGCCCCGCGACATGAAAAGCAGACCGGCGGAAAGCATGGGTCCCGACGCGTTCACACCGAAAGTGGAAGCGGGTCCGGTAGTTGAAGGGGATATCGAGCGGAGGCTCTGGAACGAAACCAGATCGCTGCTTCCGCATTGCACGCATGGTACCGGCGTGCTGGAAGAGGTGATGCCCGGCGTCAACGTGGAAATCTCTTGCTTCGGTGAATCCTGCGAAGCGAGAGTGACTGCGCGCACGGCCGACGGAAGGGAAACGGCGGTGTTCGACAGCCATCCGGGCCTGCGGGTCACCGTGGACTCTCCCGACCATGCCCCCGTCACCTGCGGGGGCTTTTTTGAAGAGCCGGTCGCGGGGGGCAGGGATAACGCCGCCGCCGCGTTCGGGGTTCTGGTGGAACGGCTTGAGGAGCTGCGCCAGGGAGGGTGGCGGGCCCAGCCGAAAAGCGCCATGATAATGGTGCTGGGGCATCGGGTGCGTACCCTGTAGCCTGCCGCGGTCACGGAATCATGTGGATATCTCAACAAAAATCCGCTTGGTTTTGTAATTTCTTCTATTACCGGCAGCAACCCGCTGACATACGTTAACTGAAGCATTTCTCTGTTAGACACGTGTTTGGAAAGCTAAAACTCACTATTACTCGCAAGGTAGTCGGCTTAGCGCTCGCAGTGGCGCTCGTCTCGATGGCGTTGGCCGGAAGCGTGATGTATCTGGTCGTCCGGCATTCGCTGGAGACCCAGACGCTCCAGAACCTCCACACTATCGCGGACGTTAAGGAGCAGCACTATGGGGACATGCTCGAGAGGGGTGGTGCCGCGGCGATCCGGGAGGCCGAACCCCCGGAATTCGGCGCGACGGGAGAGACGTACGTGGTCCGCCAGGATGGCGAAAGGACCATTGCCGTCACGCCGCTTCGCTTCGAAGGGGAGCAGGGGGCCGGGCTGGGAACCTGGGCCTTGGGCGCAGGTGAAACGGTGGCTCCTTCCGTGCAGGATTACCGCGGCCGGTCGGTACTGGCCGTGACGCGGCAACTTGCCCCTGGCTGGAGGCTGGTGGCGAAGATCGATCGGGCGGAGGCCTTCGCGCCGGTCGACGTGATCAGGAATATCTTCCTGGCACTCGGCATAATGGCCGCGGTGTTGGTCTTATTGCTCGCCTCGTTCTTCGGACGCCTGATCACCCAACCCATCCGTGGCTTGACCCGTGCGGTGCGGTCCTTTAGCCGAGGAAACCTGTGGAGCCGTGCCCGGGTACATAGTGCCGATGAGATCGGGGAATTATCCGAGACGTTCAACGTGATGGCGGAGCAGCTGGAGCGGGCGCAGCACGGCTTGGAAGCACAGGTTCAGGAAAAGACGGCCCGCCTCTTCGAGAACCTCAAGGAACTCCGCCAAGAAAAGAAGCGGCTGACTCGTTCCAAAGCACGCACCGAGGCGTTTCTTGAGGCGGTTAGCGATGGACTGGTGGTCATCGAGCGGGATGGGACGATCGTCATGGTCAACCAGGCGTTCGAGCGGATGCTCGGCTGGCGTAAGGAAGAAGTCATCGGCCGGCACGTATCCCAGGTGTATTCGGCGTATACGGAGGATGGTCAGGCGCTGCCATTCTCGAAACGTCCGGTCGGTCGTGCCCTGAAGACCGGCAACACCGTCCGGTCGGATCGGTACCTGATGATCCGGCGGGATGGTAGCCGGTTCCGCATGGAGACCAGCGCGACACCGATTATGCATAACGATCGGGTCAAAGGTGCCGTAGCCATCTTCCGGGACATCAGTGACCGGTGGGCGCTCCAACAACGGCAGCAGCAGTTCGTCTCGACCGCCTCGCATGAGCTCCGGACGCCGCTCACCGCCCTAATGGGGTACCTTTCCATGGCCCGCGGGGATCAGGGCGATACGGCACGGTTCACGGACCGCGCCTTCAGCGCGGCACAGCGGCTCGGCCGGCTGGTGGAGGACCTCCTGCAGATCACGCGTCTCGACCATAATAAATTGGCATTCGACCTGACTCCGGTGGATCCGGCGTCGGTGATCCGCGGGGAACTTGAGACGCTCCGGACTATGTTCGACCGCAAGGAAGTCGAACTGCGTTTCGAGAACCGGATCCCGGCTGACGCCCGGATCCGGATCGATCGCGATCGCTTCGCCCAGATCATCGTGAACCTGCTCGACAACGCACTGAAGTACACGCCGTCGGGAGGCAAGGTTTCCTTGACTACCGAAACCGCCGAGGAGCGGATCGTGATAGAAATCCGTGACACGGGAATCGGCATCAAGCCGGAGAACCTCGAGCGGATCTTCGAGAAGTTCTACCGTGAGCAGAACGAGCTTTCCGTCGCGGCCGGTGGCAGCGGGCTCGGCCTGACGATCACCAAGGAACTGGTCGAGCGCCAGGGCGGGATGTTGACGATCGCCTCGACACCCGAGGCGGGGACGACGGTCCGGCTGACATTCAAACGAGCGGCCGATTCGGTCACGCCGGTGGAATCCGAGACCATAGGCGCATGATCAGAATGACGCGCAGAAGGTGGTACGGTATCGCAGCAGCAGTCCTACTGGCGGGGTCGGCGGGGATCGGCGTACACGCCGCCCACAGCGTTCCCGGTGAACCGAGCTACGGACTGAAGCAGGCATTCGTGGAATTCCGGACCGCGCTATTGCCCAGCGGAGCCACGCGGGCCGAACGCTATCTGGATAATGCCGACGACAAGGTGCTCGAACTCGGGGAACTGCTGCGGCAGCAGGCCTCGGAGGATTTGATTGCCACGGCCGCGGAGCAGGTACTGCTTTCCGACCGGAAGGCCCAAGCGGAAATCGCCACCTTGCGGGAGCGCGGTGCTTCGCCTGAGGCCGTCGAGAAGGTCAGGGAACGTGCCGTTGCCAGTTACCAGCATCGACAGCGGCAACTCCAACCTGCCGTGAAAAAGCTCCAGGGACCGCCCCGTACTTCGGTGCGTCGGATCCTCGAAGGCCCCTTGGGTACCGGCGCGGGATCCGCGGGCACGGGAACGCTACCCAAGCCTGCTTCACTCCTCGGGGGATAGTCTGGGTCGACAGTAGGCCTACCGCGCCGCTGAACGCGGCACGAACGTGATCGCGGAACCGCCCTTGCCGGCCCGGCCCGTGCGGCCGATCCGGTGGACGTAATCCTCGTAGGATCCCGGCGTGTCGTAGTTGATCACGTGGCTGACGTCGTCGACGTCGATGCCCCGCGCCGCCACGTCGGTGGCGACCAGGACCCGCACCCGTCCGCGCTTGAACGAGTCGAGCGCCCGCTGGCGCTGACTCTGGTTACGGTTGCCGTGGATCTCCGCCGCGTCGATGCCGGCCTTGTTCAGCTTTTCCGTCAGGCGCTTCACGCCGAACTTCGTCTCGCCGAAGACCAGCACCCGGCCGAAGTCAGGCTGCGAAAGCATCTTCACCAGGTGGTCGAGCTTCTCTTCCTTGCTGTCGGCATGGATCACTTCCTGCTCGATGTGCTCGCTGGTCACGCTCGAACGTACCGAGACGGTCACCGGGTCACGGAGCAGTTGGCTGATGATCCGCTCGACTTCCGGCGTGATCGTCGCGGAGAAGCAGAGCGACTGCCGGTGGGCGGGGAGGTGCTGCATCAGGAACTTCATGTCGTGGACGAATCCCATGTCGAGCATGCGGTCGGCCTCGTCGAGTACGAAGGTGTCGCAGTGTTCGAGCCGCAGGTGCTTCTGATTCACGAAGTCCTTGAGACGTCCGGGCGTACCGATGACCACTTCGGGCTTTCGGTAGAGCGCGGAGATCTGCGGCTGCTCGCGCATACCGCCGACGCAGACCGCGCTGGAGAAACCGAACCGTTTGCCGAAATCGAGGAACTCGTCATTGATTTGCTTGGCGAGCTCGCGAGTCGGCGCCACGATCAGGGCCATCTTGGATTGCTTGGTGACCAGCCGGTGGACGATCGGCAGCACGAAGCCCGCCGTCTTGCCGGTGCCGGTGTTGGCGAGACCGACCAGGTCCTTGCCGGCCAACACGTGCGGAATGGCCTGGTCCTGGATCGCGGTCGGATGTTCGAAGCCCTTGGCCCGGATCGCCTCTTTCAGCTTGGGCTCGAACGGGAAGTCGTCGAACGAGTGGTGCGGGTCGTAGGGGATGACTTCTGCCGGAACCGTGGCGGCATTCACGAACCGTCGCGGATCGATCTGCGCCTTGGGCCGGCCGCGACCTCCGCCGCCGCGCGGTCCGGAACCGCCGCGCCGGAAATTACCGGACCGGTTCGGCCGGCCGGGCTTATTCGAATTGAATGTGCGGCGATTACGCCGCGGTGAACGGGATGATTGATGGGTCATGGGATCCTTTGTGGTAGTAAATATCGCTGTTCGGCTGAACAGCGAGAATGTAACTACAGCTCCTATCCATCAGAACAATCGTTGATTATGGGGTTTTTATGCTCCCATGTCAAGCATCACGGTCCGCCAGCAGCTCGCGCATGACTACCGCCGCCAGTTTTTCCGGGTCGTGACGGATGAAGTTACGGGTCACCGCGGTCCGTTTGGGGCCGCCGCTTTTCCGTTCCGGGGGAGCGGTGGAGAGGAGGTCCGCGCCGATCGCCCGGTACGGCTTGTCCTTGAACGCAGCCGGGTCGTGCTCGACCCACTCCTCGCCGGCTTGTCGGTAACGGGCCAACAGCTCTTCACTCGGACGGCTGGAATCGTAGAGGACGTAGTCGAACAGGCCCGGCACGGCATGTCGCTCAAGCCGCTCGACGTGTTCGTGTACCTTGGATCCCGCGGTCTGATGCGGCTTGTTGACCAGGTTGCAGATGAACACGCGTTTCCCGGCCGCCGCCTTGAGCGCCTCGGGCATGCCCCCGACCAGAAGGTTCGGCACCAAGGAGCAGTAGACGTTGCCGGGGCCGAAGACGATCAAGTCCGCTTCCTTGATCGCCCGGGCGGCCTCTTCGTTGAGCACCGCCTCCGGTTCGAGGTAGATCTCCGCGTTCTCGCCGCGTTCGAAGAACGAGTCCTGGATCGTCCGCTCACCCTTGATGACCGTCCCGTCCGCTTGCCGACGGCAAAGGCGGATGTCGTCCGTGGTGACGGGGATGACCTCGCCTTCGATCGCCAGGATCTCGCCGGCCGTCTTGACCGCATCGGCGAAGCTCCCGGTGGTCTTCTCGAGCACGGACAGGAACAGGTTTCCGAAAGGATGACCCTCGAACGTGCCGCCGGTGAACCGATAGTTCATGAGCTTCCGCATATGGCTGGTATCGCTGGCCAGGGCGACCAGGCACTGCCGGACGTCTCCCGGCGGAAGCACGCCGAGTTCGTCACGCAGCACGCCGGTGGAGCCACCGTCGTCCACCATGTTCACGATCGCGCTCAGGTGGCCGACGCGCCCCTTGAGCGCGGAAAGCGTGGCGAACGTGCCCGTCCCGCCGCCGATCACCACGACCCGTGCGTCCTTCTTCACCAACCTATGGTACCTCAACAGATCATCCGACCACTTGGGGAAAGCGAGTCCGCAGAATATCCAAAAGTAGCATGATTGAGTACAATAATCCGTTACCTCGAATGCCATGACCGATCACCGTGAACCATCCTTGCATGCTGCGCCCGAGAAGGGCAGTTCGATCGAACCGCCCTTCGCCATTGCGGGACTGGAGCCGGAAACGGCACGCGCCGTCGAGGCGGTGGATGCCGAGCAATGGCGGGGGATCCTTGCCGCCCTGGAAAGCGACCGACCGGCCTATGAAGGGGTGGACTGGCAGGACTTGCCGCCGGCCGAGGACCTGGCGGGAAGGCTCGAAGTCATGGGACACGTGAAGGCTTTAGTGCCGGAGAACAACATCGAGATCCAGAAGCAGACGCACAACCGGACCATCGAGAACCACATCAAGTTGCTGTTGGAAGCGGCGGGGAACCAATCGAACCTCGAGGCTTTCCTGGAGCTTGCCGCCGCGCGGCTGCTTGAGTCGCCCGGATCAGAGCAGACCCGGGAGCTGGCCAAGCAGGCATTCTGGATCTGGGCGCCGGCCGCGGAGATCGTCGGGTCGCAGCGGCAGAAGGAGACGCTGGAGGACAAGGCTTTCGAGGTGCTTTTCCCGGAAGAACGGCAGGAGATCGTCGAGACGTACCTTGCGCTTGGCGGCCGGGAAGCGATGCACACCGCGACCGAACGGTATAAGCGGGATGTCTACACGGCATTAGAACAAGACCTTCCGGAGCTAGCGGGCAGGATCGGCGTGGACGCACGGCGTAAGAGTTATTACAGCGTCTGGCGGAAGTGCGCCAAACGGGGCTATACCGACTATCGGATCCCTGACTTCATCGGCGTCCGGGTCTTGGTCGATGCGGGGCAGGACGAAGCGCGGGGAATCGCCGAATGCTACGCGGTGGTGAGCGTGGTCAACGAGACGTTCGAGCCGGTCACCGAACGGTTCAAGGATTATATCCAGGATCCCAAGCCTAACGGGTATCGCGGCCTCCATCTCACGCTCGAGGAGCCGGTGGAGGGAGCGCCGTCCGGGCAGCGGCCCCAACTGGAAGTACAGATCCGCACCACGGCCATGCATGAGAACCGTCCGTCGCATATGTTCTACAGCGCGGCTACCAAACTGACCCCAGGCACGTTTCGCGATGACGGTGGACGTCCGAGCCGGATGTATCGATGGCGGGACCTGGCTGCGGCGGAAATCCGGAAACGTCCGGACGGTGACCTTTCGGGGCTGGCCCCGAAGGTGCTGGTCTTCGGTCCCGACGGGAACCTCTTCGACCTTCCTCCGGGAGCGACCGCGCTCGATTTCTCCTTCGAAATCCATAGCCGCAGGGCACTCCGGACCCGGGGCGTCGAGATCAACGGTACGCATGCCAGCTTCGAAGACAGGCTTTCGTACGGGGATTGGGTCAGGGTAGATTACGGGTCAAGACGGAACAAGCGGGAAACCTGGCGGGAGAACTGGCTAGATAAAGTAAGCACCCGCAGATCCCGTTCGCAGATCAACCGGGCCATCAAGGCAGCGGATCCGGAAGCATTCCGAAGGCGCGGTGAGCGGATCCTGTGCGAGATCATTCGCGACGACGAAGAGATGCGTAGGAAGGGGATTCGGGCAGAGGACCCGCTGGGTCTGCTGACACCCGAAGATATCCGTCGGCAGGTGGAAAAGTACGGCGTACGGGACTTCGAGGCGGTATTGCGAGGCATCGGCGCGGGATCGTCCCGTCCCGGCAAGCTCGTGGAGCAAATCAAACAGCGGCTCCGGGAAACGGCCACGTAACGTCTTTGTACACCTCTCCAATGCACGGGCGGACGTATGCGAACATCATGTCTCCATGGCAGAACCAATCAGAGCGTTGATCCTGGGTTGTTCGCTCAAGCCCACGCCCGAAACGTCGAACACAGAAGTATTGGCCGAGGTAGTGGCGCAAGCGCTGCAGGAAAAAGGGGCTGAGACGGAGTTGGTCCGGGTCGTCGACTACGACGTCCATCCCGGGGTAAGCAACGACGAGGGTGCCGGCGACGAGTGGCCGCCCATCCGGGAGAAGGTCCTGGCGGCGGATATCCTGGTCATCGCCACGCCGACCTGGCTGGGACAGCAGTCCAGCGTGGCCAAGCGGGTGCTGGAGCGGCTCGATGCGATGATCTTCGAGACGGATGATGAAGGCCATCCGCCCGCGTACAACAAGGTCGCCGGGGTCGTCGTGACCGGCACGTCCGACGGCGCGCATTGGGTGGCCGCCGAAGTGGAGGCGGCCCTGATTGAGATCGGCTTTACGGTACCCGGCCAATCCTGGACGTACTGGAACATCGGTCCGGGCGGCGGTAAGAATTATACCGAGACGGAGCAGGGACATGACTGGTCGGAATCGACCGGCAAGGTGGCCGCCGCGAACCTCTACGCCGTGGCGGAAGCGCTGCTCGCGAATCCGATTCCGGCGCCGCCGAAGTGACCTCCGAGTCGGTGACGCGCGCCCTGCCGCATCCGTACGGCTTGTTGGTACACTGGGCGTATGCTGCGAACGCACACGCTCGGGGAACTCCGGTCGAAGCACGCCGGGAAGACGGTCACGCTGGCCGGCTGGGTACACCGGCGCCGTGACCACGGCGGACTGATCTTCATCGACCTCCGTGACCGGCATGGTCTGACCCAGCTCGTGATCAATCCGGAGCAGGCGGCGGCGTTCAAGACGGCCGACCGGGCTCGGCCGGAGTGGGTCCTGCAGGTGACGGGCGCGGTCCGGAAACGTCCGGACGAAACCGTTAACAAGGACCTCGCGACCGGTGAGGTTGAAGTGGCGGTGGAGCAGGTGACCGTCCTGTCGCGATCACAGACGCCGCCGTTCGAGATAGATTCGCAGGAGGAGGTCGGTGAGGAATTGCGGCTGAAGCACCGGTACCTGGACCTCCGGAAGGACGTGGGCGACCGGATCCGCCGCCGCCACGAAGTGATCAAGGCGATCCGCGGCTTTTATGACGCGCAAGGATTCACCGAGGTCGAGACACCGCTCCTGACCAGCAGCTCGCCGGAAGGCGCGCGCGACTTCGTCATACCGAGCCGCCTCCACCCGCACGCGTTCTACGCGCTGCCGCAGGCGCCCCAACTCTTCAAGCAACTCCTGATGGTCGGCGGGATGGACCGCTACTACCAGATCGCTCGGGTATTCCGAGATGAGGACCTGCGCGGCGACCGCCAGCCGGAGTTCACGCAGATCGACGTGGAGATGTCGTTCGTCGAAGAGGAAGACGTGATCGGGTTGAACGAGCGTCTCGCGGCCGACGTCACCAAGCAGTTTACGAAGAAGAAAATCCTGAAGACGCCGTTCCCGCGGCTGGCGCACCGTGAGGCGCTGGAGCGCTTCGGCACGGACCGACCCGACCTCCGGTTCGGGATGGAGCTGCAGGACGTGACGGACGTGGTCCGGAAGAGCGACTTCAAGGTGTTCACTGGCGCCGATCAGGTGAAGGCGATCGCCGTGCCGGATGCCGCGAACATGAGCCGCGGCGACATCGACGCGCTCACCGCGTTCGCGACCGAAGAGGGCGCGAAGGGCCTGGCCTGGCTGAAGGTGCCAGAGCAAGGAACGTTCGACAGTCCGATCGCGAAGTTCCTGTCCGACGACGTGCAGAAGGCGCTGCATAAGGCGCTCGGCACGAAGGCCGGCGATCTGGTATTGTTCGTCGCCGACCGACCGCCGGTGGTGGCGAAGGTGCTTTCGGCGATCCGACACCGGCTCGGGCGCGAACGCGGCCTCGCCGACCCGGATGTGTTCGCGTTCGCTTGGATCACCGAGTTCCCGATGTACGAACGCGACGACGACACCGGCCGGTGGGACTTCAGCCACAACCCGTTCTCGATGGTGGCGAATCCTGAGGCGCTCGATGAGGAATCGCTGGAGGAAGTACGGGGCCGCCAGTACGACCTGGTACTGAACGGCGAGGAGATCGCGGGCGGTGCGATCCGGAACCACGACCCGGAGCTCCTCCGGAAGGTCTTCGGCAAGGTCGGCTACAAGGAAGACCACTTCGAAAAGGCCTTCGGCCACTTCCTGAAGGCGTTCCAGTACGGCATGCCGCCGCACGGCGGGATCGCCTGGGGGCTGGATCGGCTCCTGATGCTGCTGATGGACCAGCCGAACATCCGCGAGGTGATCGCGTTCCCCAAGAACCAGCGCGCCGAGGATCCGATGATGCACGCACCGCGCGAGCTCGACCCCGAACAGCTCCGTGACGTGCACATCCAGCTCAAGAAACGGGATTAGTCGTTCAAAATAAAGCCCCCGCCCGGTTCCTTTCAAGGAATGGTCCGGACGGGGGCGTGCGACACGGGGCCATTGGCCTATCTGAGCACGTATACGAAATGGATCCGTTTGCATCGCTTGGACTGGGAAAGCGCGATCCAGATGTCGCCGATGGTTGGGGAACTGTACGCCTCCTCCGGACCTACGGACTCGACCTGTTTCGTGCATTGTTTGCTGCCGAACGGCGCGCTTGTCTCGTACGCAAAGACGGGGCTGGCCTCATACTCGTAACAGAAGAAG
>JALYJZ010000001.1 GCA_030775025.1 bacterium | reverse complement strand
TCGCCACACAGATCGCGGAAATCGAGGCACACGGCGGCGGCGAGATCAGCGTCGGCAACCTCGACGCCGCCCGGGACTTCCTCGATGTCCGGGACGTCGCCGACGCCTACCGGATCCTGATGGAGCGAGGCGTGCCGGGCGACGCCTACAACGTGGCGTCCGGGGAGGCGCACTCGATAGGGCATTTGCTTGAGGCCATGCTGGAAATGTCACCTGCTACAATAAATGTCGTCGTTGATGAAGACCGCCTCCGGCCGTCGGACACCCCGAGAGTCGAGGGTGACGCGGCCAAGCTTCGGGCCCTCGGCTGGGAGCCGGCGATACCGATCGAGCAAACCCTCAAGGAACTGTTGGAAAGCGCACGAAATACGTATGGCAAAAGCTAAACGAGCATTAATCACGGGCATTACCGGGCAGGATGGCTCGTACCTGGCCGAGCTGTTGCTGGACAAGGGCTACGAGGTCCACGGCATGGTCCGCCGCTCCTCGACCGAGAAACTGGAACGGGTCGAACACCTGCGGGACAAGATCACCCTGCACCAGGGAGACCTGCTCGACCAGCGGTCGCTCGGCGACACGCTTCGCGAAGCCAAGCCCGACGAGATCTACAACCTCGCCGCGATGTCGTTCGTGCACACTTCCTGGACGCAACCGGTGCTCACGGCCGAATTCACGGGCGTCGGCGTGACCCGGCTGCTCGAGGCGGTCCGCGAGGTCTGCCCGGAGGCGCGGTTCTACCAGGCCTCTTCCAGCGAGATGTTCGGCAAGGTCCGCGAAGTGCCGCAGACGGAGCTGACGCCGTTTTATCCGCGTTCACCGTACGGCGTCGCAAAGGCGTACGGTCACTTCATCACCGTGAACTACCGCGAGTCCTACGACCTGCATGCCTCGAGCGGCATCCTCTTCAACCATGAGAGCCCGCGCCGGGGCTTGGAGTTCGTGACCCGCAAGATCACCTGGCACGCGGCCGCGATCAAAGAAGGTGTCCGCGAGTCGCTTGAGCTCGGCAACCTCGACGCCGAGCGCGACTGGGGCTATGCCAAGGACTACGTCGAGGCGATGTGGCTGATGCTGCAACAGGAACGGGCCGAGGACTTCGTGATCGCGACCGGCGAGACCCACTCCGTGAAGGAATGCGTGCAAGTGGCGTTCGACCAGGTCGGACTCAACTGGGAGGAGTACGTGAAGCTCAACAAGAAGTTCCTGCGACCGGCGGAAGTGGACCAGCTGGTCGGCGACTATTCCAAGGCCGAGAAGGAACTCGGCTGGAAGCCCACGACCAGCTTCGAGGAGCTGATCCGACTGATGGTGGATGCGGACCGCAAGCTGATAGCCGGCGGCTGATCCCGTGAGCGCTTATACCTTCGGCATCGATACCCGGTGGTTGGAATCCCGCACGGCTTCCGGCGGGACCGCGGTCTACATCCGCGAGCTCGTCCGGGCGATGTTGCAGCTTGATCGGGGCAACCGCTACCACTTGTGGGGCACGCCGCTCACCGGCGTGGGGATGAACGCGCACAATTTTCCATTCACGGGCAAGCAGCGCCGGGCTTGGCAGCTGATCTGGAAGACGGCCGGGTGGCCGACGGTGGATCTGCCCGGACCGCCCTGCGACCTCTGGCACTTCACTAACTACGTCGCGCCGCCGACCCGGAAGCCGTTCGTGGTAACGGTCCACGACATGGCGTTCGTCGATCATCCGGCGTTCGTGGAACCGAAGAACCTGCGGTACCTGGAACGATTCGTGCCGGAAACGCTGACGCGGGCCGCACACATCATTGCCGTGTCGGACGCGACCCGGAACAGCCTGGCGGAGCACTTCAATGTCCCGCTGACGAAGATCACCGTGACGCACGAAGCGGCCGACGAGCGGTTCTCCCAGCCGCCGGAGCCGGAACGCCTTTCCCGGATCCTCAAGAAACACGGCATCGATCGGGATTACATCCTGACCGTCGGGACGCTCGAACCGCGCAAGAACCTGAAGACGTTACTACTGGCGTTCGCGGCGCTTCGCAAGAAGGTCCGTGAGCAGCTCGTGGTGGTAGGCGGCCACGGCTGGCTCTTCGACGAGACCGAAGAGCTGCTTCGGAAACTCGGCTTGGGTGACCGGGTAATCCTCACTGGCTACGTTCCCGATGAGGAACTTCCGTCGCTCTACGCCGGCGCGAAGGCATTCGTGTTCCCCTCCCATCTCGAAGGGTTCGGCATCCCGCTGTTGGAAGCGATGGCTTCCGGCACCCCGGTGCTTTCCTCGAACACTTCCTCGATGCCGGAGGTGGGCGGCACGGCGGCCCTCTACTTCGACCCCGACGACGAGAAAGGGATGCGTCTGGCGATCGAACGCGTGCTTGGCGACGAGAAGCTCCAGGAGCGCCTGGCCGAAGCGGGATACGAACAGGCGAAGCAGTTCAGCTGGGAGCGGACGGCCCAGAAGACGCTCGGCGTGTACTTCCGGGCGCTCGGGCTCGGCAACGTACGGGTACCGAAGGCCGCCCCGGATACTCCGGAACCGCCCGCCGGTACCGTAGAATAGGACGTATGGTAATCGGAGTCGACGTACGAGAAGCTGCCCCCGACCGCCGCGCCGGCAAAGGTCGGGTGGTCGCCGAGCTGGTGCCGCGGCTGGCCGAACGCTCGCCGGACGACACCTGGCTGCTCTTCTCCGACCGCCGTTTCGACTGGGAGCTGCCAATAAACTGCCGCTGGCGGATCGTTTCCGGCAAAGGGCCGCTGTGGCACCGTCGCACGGCGGCGGCGGCGAACCGGGCTTGCGACGTCTACTTCACCGCGACCAGCTTCCTGACGCCCCGGTTCGTGCGAAAGCCAGTGGTGCTGTTCGTCCACGACTTGGTCGCGTTCTCGAAGGCCGGTGGCGTGGGTCTCAAGGCGCGGCTGATGGAGCGCACCTTGCTCCGGCGGGCACTCCGCAAGGCGGCCGGGGTCATCGTGAACTCCAAGACGACGAAGGCCGACCTGGCGGCGCGGTATCGGAAGCTTCCGCCCGTGACCGTCGCGCCACTGGCCGCGGGTCCGGCGTTCGGACAGAAAATTCCGGCCGCCACGCAGCGGTCCGTCCGGCGGCGCCGGAACCTGCCGTCACGCTACCTCCTTGCCGTAGGCACGATCGAGCCGCGCAAGAACTTCGCCGCGCTGATCAGGGCATTCGAAGGGCTGCCGGCGGACGTCCGCGGAAAGACGGAGCTGGTCATCGTGGGGCGTTGGGGCTGGGGATACGGTCCGGTCGAACGGACGCTGGCCACGGCGGCTTCGACCCGGGTGCTGGACGACGTCGGCGACGACGAGCTTCCGGCGCTCTACGCCGGTGCCGTCGCGTTTTGCTACCCGAGCCGTTATGAAGGATTCGGCCTGCCGGCCCTCGAGGCGATGCAGTCCGGCCTGCCGACGCTGTTGTCGGACACGCCGGCGTTGCGGGAGCTGGCGGGCGACGCCGCCTTGTACTGCAAGCCGCGCAGCGCCCGCTCCATCCGCAGCGGCCTGAAGACGCTCCTTGGAAGCGCGTCGCGCCGTGCCAGCCTGGCCAAACGCGGCCGCGCCCGGGCCCGACGGTTTTCCTGGGACGTCGCCGCGGAGCGGACCCTCGAGACGATCCGCCGGTCAGCGGGCCGTTAGTTCAGTATCATGGGAACCATGCGAACGTTCGTTTCCCGGCACTGGCCCCTGATCGCTTCGGTAATCGTCTTCGGTTCCTTGATCGCCGGCGAAGCGCTTCGGATCCGTCCGTTCGAGGACATCGGTGCAGGCATGAATCTGCTCGATTTCGGCATCGGCGCGGTCACACTCATACAACTCGTCCGGTTGGCCATCGTGGGCCGGACCCGGCAGTTCGTCCGATTCGTTCGTGAGCATCCCGTCTGGCGGTGGAGCGTGCTCTTCCTGGCCTGGGCAGCCGCGACACTGGCGTTCAATGCCCCGGCATACGGACCGGGAGAGATCGTCGTGGCCGGAGCGTACCTGGCCAGATTGGCGGCAGTATTACTCCTGACCTGGACCGTCGCATTCGAGGCGAAACGGTTCCGCTTGCCCGTTCAGGAATGGTTCCTGGCGGCCTCCGCTGGCCTGGTCGGAATCGGATTCCTGGTTCTCCTGTTGTTCCCGAACTTCCGGTTCATGAAGGCCGAGGGTTGGGATCCGCATATCAGCCGGATGCTCTCAAGCTTCTATGATCCGAATCTGTTCGGTCTCTTCCTGGTGCTGGTGATGGCCGTTTCCGTAGGATTTTACCTTGCCCGACGCAACCGCCGCGTGAGATGGTCCTACCTGCTGCTTTTCGGAGTGAGCTGGGCGGCGCTCTTCCTGGCGTATTCGCGAAGCGCCTGGGTAGCGGGTCTGGTCGCTATTCCGGTGATTTTCTGGCGCGCCAACCGGCTTGCCGCCATCGCCATCGCCACTATCTTCATCGTTTCGCTGCTCGTTCCCACCCGGCTCGGAGAGCGGTTCGAGACGACCCCGTCACTCGTGGACACGTCGCGGTACTCATCCGAGGGGTTCGAATGCAAAAAACGTACCGATCCAGAGTGCGATCCGACCGGAGCCACCCGTATCAACAACATCCGTCAGGGTATCGAACTTACGGCCCGAAACCCGATCGTCGGCGTGGGGTATAACGCGTACGGCTTCGCGATGGTGGACGAGGCGTTGGCCCGGGAACGCACTTTAAGGAAGCATGCCGGGCAGGGATCTGACAGTTCGCTCCTTAATGTATGGGCGACGACCGGCGTCATCGGCCTGGCGCTCTTCCTGATGTTCTACTCCCGGATTCTGCTAGCATTGCTGCGGGCGGCGCGTGTCCGGGGAGAGACCGGCTGGATGGCGTATGCCCTGCTGGCGTTCGGCATCGCGCTGCTCGCCGCTTCATTCTTCAATAACGCGCTGTTCTACATGCACATCCTGGTGCCCTGGCTCTTGTTGGTGGCGGTAACGCTTCCCGCTGCACGGAGCCGTCGATGAACGGATTCATCGGCACAGAGGAAACGATCATGATTTCAGGAGTCGGATGGATAGCGGTCGCCGTGATGGCCGCCGGTGCGTTCCTGCTTGCCCGCCGCCGTGCGGACTGGGGGATCGCCCTGGTGGTAGCCGCCCTGCCGCTTTACCAGGTGCGCGGTTCCCTGGGCGTGCCGACCACGCTGCTCGAGCTGATGTTGGGAGCGGTGGTGCTTGGTTTGCTAAGCCGCTGGCCGCGGTACCGCCCCGTCCGCTCGCCGTTCGACCCGTGGCTGGCGTTGTGGGTCCTGGGTTCACTCCTCGCCGCGGTCCTCGCGCCGGATCCGAAGCAGGCCCTCGGCCTCTGGCGGGCGTTCTTCCTGGAGCCGGTCGTCTTCTTCGTGGCCGCCCGCTCCGTTTTCCGGACGGAACCGGTCCGCCCGCTGCTCTACGGCGCGATCGGGGCGATCGGCATTACGGCAGCCTGGGCAGCCGTGCTGGCGGCCAGCGGATCGGCGCTCTCGTATGACGGCCGGCTGGCTGGACCGTTCCAGTCCCCGAACTTCGTAGCACATTTGGCCGTGCCATTGACCTTATTGGTCTTGGGCTGGCCGGGCCGCCTCTCCCGGCTGGTCCGATTCGGTCCCGTCGTGCTCGGCCTGGTGCTGCTGGCGGGAAGCCAATCGCGCGGCGGCCTGCTGGCCTTGGCGGCCGGTGGTTTGGCACTGGCTTTCCTGCGTAGTGCTCCGGCATGGCGGAAGCGGATTACCGCCGCCGTGGTCATCGGCGGACTGCTCATCGCCGGAGTCTTCCTGAACGCCGACCGTGATGACCGGTTCTCGACACGGCCTGTGCTTTGGAAGACCGCTGCCGCCGTCATCGCCGAACGGCCGTTGCTCGGTGCCGGACCCGAGCATTTCCAGGACGAGGTCCGCGCTCGGGTCGGCGGTGACGAAGAACTCCGGCGGTTCGTCGTGCCGCGTGCTCCGGATGCCCACAACCTCTTCCTGGTCACCTGGACCGAATGGGGACTCGCGACGCTGGCCGGCCTGATCAGTCTCCTCGCCACATTGACGGCCGTGCTTTGGCGGCGTCGTGACCGCTGGGTCGCTCCGGCGGCAGCCATGGCCGTGGCAATCCTGGCCCACGGCCTGGTCGACACACCCGTTCTCAAGAATGACCTCGCGATCATCTTCATGCTGGTATTCGTGCTGGCCGCCCTGCCGCGTCGGAGGGTAGCATGACTGCCCGACGGATCGGCATCGACGCCCGGTTCTATAAGCCGGGGTCCGCGGGGTTAGCCCGTTACACCCGCGAACTGATCGACCACCTGGCGAAGCTCCGGACCCCGCACACCTTCGTGGTGTTCCTTCGTCCGGAAGACGTCACATCGTTCCCGCATCGCGGCCCGCGGTTCGAGACTGTCGTCACGCGGACCCCGCACTATTCATTCCGTGAGCAGACGTTACTGCCAGGAGAGATTTCCCGGGTGGGACTCGACCTTATGCACTTCACCAACTTCAATTTGCCAATCCGCTATCGGGATCCGTTCGTAGTGACGATCCATGACCTTACCCTGCTTCAGTACGCGGGCCGGAGCCGGCTTTCCAAGCTCAAGCACGGACCGATGCGCGCGGTCGTCCGGGCCGGGATCAGGAACAGCCGGAAGATCATCACCATCTCCGAGTATCAGCGGGAGATCATCGCCCGGGACTTCCGGGCGCTCGGCGGAAAGATCGAGGTGGTCTATGAAGCGGTAGAGCCGCGGTTCAGGCCGCTGCCCCAGGCGAAGGTCACGGCGTTCCGCCGTCAGCACGGCCTGACCGACCCGTTCGTGATGTATACCGGCCAGTGGCGCGAGCACAAGAACCTCGTCCGGCTGCTCAAGGCGTTCCAGCTGCTCCGCCGGAAACATAAGGGCCTTCGGCTGATCCTGGTCGGCAAGCGCGATCCGGCGTTCCCGATCATTCCCCGCACCATCCGTTCGCTCGGCCTGTCGGAGGCCGTGACCTGCACGGGATTCGTCGACGACACCGACCTTCCGAAATACTATGCGGCGGCCGACGCCTTCGCTTTTCCGTCGCTTACCGAAGGCTTCGGCCTACCGCCGCTCGAGGCGATGGCCTGCGGTACGCCGGTCGCGTCCTCGAGCGCCCCGCCGATGCCGGAAATCCTCGGTGACGCCGCGGTGTTCTTCAATCCTCGGAGCACGGCCGACGTGGCGCGGGTGGTCGAACAGGCGCTGTTCGACCCGGCGCTCCGGCGGACGCTCCGGCGCCGAGGCCTCGCGCGCGTCCGGAAGTACTCCTGGCAAAAGACCGCCCGGGAGACGCTGGCGGTCTACGAATCGGCGCTTCGGTAACTCGGACGTGCACGGAGCCCGCGGAGGCTTGTATACTGAGATGTCCTTACTGGGCATACCCGTACTACAATGAACCCGCATGATCGCCAAGCCACCGTCGTATCGGTCTCCGACCGCCACATCGTCCTGTCGTTGGACGGGAAGACGTTCGAGTGGCCGCGGGAAGCGGCACCCAACGTGTCGGCGGGTGACACGATGACCGTCCGTCTGATGACCGAAGCCCAGGCCGCCGCGGACCGCCACGAACAGGCCCGGGTGGTCCTTAGGGAATTGCTCGGCGGGGGACGATGAACGAGCGAGGGGGCAAGCCGTTCCTGCGTGCCGTGTTCGTGTTGGTCTTGTTCGCGGTGGCGATCCTCGTGGCCGGTCAGTTCGTGTACGCGGACCGCGTCCTGCCGGGAGTGACCGTCGGTGGGCTTAACGTGGGAGGTAAATCGGAAGATGACGTCCGGAAGCTCGTGACGGGGCGGACCGAAAGCATCAAAGCGCTCACGTTCCGCTACCAGGACCAGGAGTACACGTTCAGTGCCAAGGAACTCGGTCTTACGATCGACACCGATGCCACGGCCGCTGCCGCCATGCAGGCAGGTCGCGAGGATCCGCTCGACACGCTCAGCCCGTTCGTCCTGGGGATGGCGGAATACGAATCGCCGCTCCGGTACCAATTGAATCGCTCGGCACTCCGCCAGAAGCTGCTCGACCGGGTGGAGGGGGTGACGACTCCTGCCCGGAATGCCCGGATCGTACGAGTCGGGGATGACTTCGTGACCGAGCCGGAGTCGGAAGGCTCCGGCGTCGACGTGGACCAGGCGGTGCGTGACGCCAACCATGCCGTGGAACACTTCGATACGGAGATCGCCCTGCGTGAAACCACCTTGGAGCCCGCCATCGTCCGCAGCCAGCTCGCCGGTACGTTGGGGGAAGCCCGGATGCTGGCTGGGCGCATCGCCGTGGTCGAGGCCGGCGAGCGCACGTTCTATCCGGACCAGGAAACGGTCCGCGAATGGGTCGCCTTCAGGGTCCAGGAAGCGCGCACGGAAGATTCGTTCGTGGATCACGCCACGATCGTGCCGACATTCCTTTCCTTGGTATCGATCGATCCCGATGAACTCGACGACCAGGCACCCTCCAAGCGTTTGGCTGCCGTCTACGACCGCGACGCGATCGGGACGTACGTACGGACCGTGGCAGACCAAGTAGACCGTCCGGCGGTCAACGGCCGGTTGGCGTTCGAAGGAGGCCGCATCACGTTCTCCGGTGAGTCCAAGGACGGTGTGGTCGTTGATCGCGCACGGGCGGTCGAGGAGATCGCCACCAAGGTACGGGCCGACGAGATCGCCCGGCTGCCGATCAGGGAAGAGCCCGCACAAGTCAGTCCGGCGAACCTGGATCGACTCGGCCTGAAGACATTGGTTGGCAGCGCCACCACCACGTTCGAGGGCAGTCCCGCCAACCGGACGTACAACATTAGCGTGGGGGCGGCCAAGTTTGACGGCGTGCTGATCAAGCCCGGCGAGGAATTCTCGTTCAACGGTACCCTCGGCGAGGTCGGTCCGGAGACCGGCTATGTGGAGGAGCTGGTGATCCTGGAGAACCGTACGGAACCGCAGTACGGCGGCGGCCTCTGCCAGGTCTCGACGACCATGTTCCGTGCCGCGCTAGACGCGGGACTGCCGATCACCGCCCGGACCAACCATTCGTATGCCGTCCACTATTACGCGCCGATCGGCATGGACGCGACGATTTATCCGCCGTATCCTGACATGCGGTTCGTCAACAATACGCAGGGACACATCCTGGTGCAGACCAGCGTGTCGGGACAAAGCATCACGTACCAGTTCTTCGGCACCGCGGACGGGCGCAAGGCGAATACCGAGATCGTACATATTAACGCGACGGAAGAGGGCGGCGGTACCGCATCGTTCCGTTACGTGGTGGAAGGCGGACCGGATCCGATCGACCGCGTCTTCTACTCGAGCTACCAACCGCGCAAGGCGTTCCCCTTGCCGGGCGAGCAGAGCCTGAACTAACTACCGGTAGCGGTCAACGGCAGCGCATGGCGGCGACCAGTCCCCAGACTTCGCGAGCACCGGCCTTGCGGCACGCGGCCGCGCAGGCATCGAGCGTGGCAGTTGTCGTCACCACGTCATCCACGAGGATGATCGCCCGGCTTCTCAGTGCCGGCCCGCTCCACCGGAATGCTCCGCGTACGTTCCGCCGCCGCTGTCGGCGGCCCAATCCCGTCTGGGTCTGGGTGTATCGGGTCCGGATAAGCCGGTCGGTCAGGGGCATGCCGGTGTTTCGGGAAATCGCCGCAGCGAGTAGAAGCGCCTGATTATGCCCCCGTTCCGAAAGCCGCCGTGGATGAAGTGGTACGGGAACCAGCACCGCCGGCGTGCTGACGTGTCGTTGTGCCAACGCTGCTTCCATCAGGGCGGCTAGCTCGGGAACGACGACCTTCACGTGGCGGTACTTCAATGCTTTCACCAGGGCGCTCAGCGGAGGCTTTAGCCGTGCCCCGGCGAGAACGCCCGTCAGTTCGTTCCCGGACCGGCAGCTCGGGCAGAGCCTTCCTCCGGTCGATGCGCGTGGACAGGCAGGGCAGGCCGTCCCCGGGACCGGCTTCACCTGCTTTCGGCAGGGTTCGCACCACCATTGCCCGGTCGAGCCGCAGCCGACACAGTACGGCGGGAACAACAGCTCGGCGAACCGTTCTAACCAACCTGCCATATGAATAGTATACCAGGCAGCTATTGTAATCGAGCGACCGTCGAAGGAATGTTTACTTGATCCGCTTCGGATCGAAGTCCAACGAGCGCATCAGGAGTTCCCACTCGTCCCGGTAGGCCTTCCGCCGCTCCTTCTCATGGAACTTGAGCATCGTACGGTCGGCGACGATCCTCACCTCGGGAGCACCTTTCCGTTCTCCGGTGTCGATCCGCTTGAGCTGCCACCCTGCCAGGCGTTGCTCGATCCAGTCACCGGCCCGGCTGCCCAGCAATCGTTCGACGTGTCGGGCTACACGCGAAAGTCCCGTCGTCTCGAACCGGACCGAATCGTAACGGGGCACCAGCTCGCCGACCCAACGGTTCGCGTCCAGGAACGCCGGGTACGTCTCGCCGGCGTCCACTACCGGCCGGAGTTCCGCGATCCAGTAAGCCAGGTAAATGTCGTAAGGCGCGAAGGCGATGTCGGACAGGCCGAGATGCTTCTCCGTCACCCAGAACGAAAGGCACATCCGGTCGCGGACCTTGCGTCCATGGCGGCGCAGTCCGAAGACCTGGAGGAGGACGGTGGTGATGGTCCGGGCAGTGAAGAGCCGCCGCGGGTCCGTGACGATGAAGAGGTCGATGTCGCTCTCAGGGCTGGCGGTCCGGTCCGCCAGGGTATTACCGACGGCGACCATCCGGATGAACGGGACATGGCGGAGCAGTGATGCCGCGACCCGGACCCGCCACCATTTGAAGCGGTATGCCCGGTCGGACTTCACGGTCGCCTGGCGGATCGACGCGCCGCGGACCCGGTACATGCCGCGGCGCTCCGTGACCTTCGCACCGAGCCGGCCCAGGGTCTTCTCGATCTCCGGACGCTCCGCCGTGCGCCTGAGAAGCAGCGATTCCAGGTCCGCGGCGGTCAGCGCGCGCCCCAGTACGCCGAACCAGGCCAGCGTTCCGGCCACGCACCACTCGATCGGCGGCTTTTTTTCACTCACCACCTCAGCTTACACTGGACGCATGAGTAAAAAACGCATCATTTCCGGAATCCAGTCGAGCGGCAGTCTCCACCTCGGTAACTACGTCGGCGCCCTCCGCCAATTTATCGAACTACAGGAGGACTACGAGTGCTTCTTCTTCATCGCGGACCTGCATTCGATCACCGTCCCGCAGGAACCGGAAACGCTTCGTACACAGATCCGGGACACGGTCGCGACGTACCTGGCCTGCGGCATCGATCCGGACAAAGCCGTGTTGTTCCGCCAGTCCGAAATTGCGGCACACGCCGAGTTGGGATGGCTCCTGAACACTATCGCCACGATGGGCGAGCTGAAGCGCATGACCCAGTACAAGGACAAGGCCAGCGGCGAAGCTGATGCTTCGGTCGGAGTAGGACTGTTCGATTACCCCGTACTGATGGCGGCCGACATCCTGCTGTATCGCCCAGAGGCTGTACCGGTCGGCGAAGACCAGAAGCAGCACATCGAACTGACCCGCGACCTGGCGGAGCGGTTCAATGGGCGGTTCGGCGAAACGTTCCGGGTGCCGGAACCGCTGATTCCCGAAGGGGGCGCCCGGATAATGGCGCTCGACGACCCGAAGAAGAAAATGTCGAAAAGTACTCCGTCCGAGGCAAGTCGGATCGAACTTACTGACGATGCCGACATCATCCGCCGCAAGGTTTTCCGGGCGGTGACCGACTCCGGAGATACGGTGGTCGGCGGACCGGACAAGCCGGCGCTTACGAACCTGCTGGCAATCATGGGGGCGATGTCCGGAAAGAGCGTCGCGGAACTTGAGCAGGAATTCCGCGGCAAGGGCTACAAGGAATTCAAAGAGGCGCTGGCGGAAACGGTGATTACCGCGCTAGAGTCGATCCAAAAGAGGTATGCCGAATTGGAGCAGGATTCCGAGAGGATAGACGCCGCGCTAGCCGCGGGCGCTGAAAGGGCCCGACCGATCGCCGAAGCCACGCTGGCAGACGCCAAGCGGGCGATGGGCTTGCGGTAGCGACTACACCGCCGGCTTTTGGCGCGGCTTGCCTTCGCCGGTCTCGGTGACGCCGGCTTTCTTCTTCCGCTTCTTCGGCTTCGCCTCCTCGAGGGTCAGCGCGGTCTGGATGATCGCGATGTGCGTGTAGGCTTGCGGGAAGTTCCCGGTCAGCTCACCGTTCTCCGGGTTGATGTTCTCCGAGAATAGCCCAAGGTGGTTGCCGTGCTCCAGGATCAGCTCGAAACGCCGCCGGGCCTCGTCCACCTCGCCTTGCATCGCGAGCACCTGCGCCAGCCAGAGGTTGCAGATGATCATCGCCGCCTTGGTGTCGCCTTGGTCATCGATCATGTTGTACCGCCGGATGAAGTCGCCGCTGGAAAGCTCCTTGAGCATCCGCTGCACGGTCTTCTTCATCTTCGGGTCCTTGGCGCTGATGAAGCCGAACAGGGGCATGTGCAGGATCGCCGCATCCAGCTCGTCCCGCTCGTACGCGATCGTGAACGACTGCTTCTCCTCGTTCCAGCCGTGGGTAAGGATGTCATCCTTGATCTCGTCCCGCACCTTGGCCCAGCGCGCGGAACGTTCCTCGTCCTTCATCCGCCGCGCGAGCCGCACGCCGCGGTCCATCGCGACCCAGGCCTGCACCTTGGAGGCGGTGTAGTTGAGCTTGAACTTCTCGTCATGGAATTCCCAGATGCCGTTGTCGGGTTCCCTCCAGAACTTGCAGATGACCTCCACTACTTCGCTCAGCGTGTTCCACATATCCGGTGAAAGGTAGTGCTTCTCCTCGAAGACCACCGCCGCCACGTCGATCACCTCGCCGAACGCGTCCAGCTGGAGCTGGTTAGCGGCGCGGTTGCCGACCCGGACCGGCAGGCTGTGCTTGTAGCCGGCCAGGTGGTCGAGCTCGAGTTCGGTCATTTCCTCGGCGCCGTCTACGCGGTACATGATCTGGATCTCCGGACCGCTCTGGGAGATGGTCTCGCGGAGGAAGTGCATGAACGCCAGCGCCTCGGCGAACAGCCCGACCCGGAAGAGCGCGTCCACGGTGAACGAGGCGTCACGCAGCCAGCAGTAACGGTAGTCCCAGGTACGGTTCGAGCCGATGTCCTCGGGAATCGAGGTCGTGACCGCGGCCACCACGGCGCCGCTCGGGGCGTAGGTCAGGAGCTTGAGCGCCAGGGCGGAGCGCCGGACGGTCTCGAGATACGGTCCCTGGTATTCCAGCTTCCAGAGCCATTGCCGCCAGAAGTGGACGGTCTTGGCCAGCACATCGGAGTTGTCGACGTTGCCGTCGAACTGCGTCACGTCGAAGAGGTTCTTGCGGTAGCCGAGCACGAAGTCCACCAGCTCGCCTTCCTTGAGCTTGAACGTCTTTTCCAATCGGTCGCGCTTTTCGTCATAGGCATCCACCAGCGGGGTGCTGGCGGACAGGATGAACGTCTGCCCTTCGCCGCGGGCCAGCCAGACGCCGCTCCGAAACTCGAACTTCGGCCGGATCCGGGCGTAGTCGAACGCCGGTTCCATGATCATCTCGACGTCCGCGGTGCCGCGCACCACCTTCACGCGGCGGCAGAGCCGCTGGAGGGGGCGGGTGCGGTACGGTTCCGCGAAGATCGGCATGAAGTCGGTGACCTCCACCTCGGCTTCGTCGGAGACGAACGTAGTCACCAGGACGTTCGTGTTCTCAAGGTATTCCTGCTTGGACCAGAACTTCTTGCCGACCGGACGGAGCGAGAAGGAGCCGCCCTGCTTCTCGTCGAGGAGCCCCGCGAACGCGGACGGTGAATCGAACCGCGGGAAGCAGAACCAGTCGATGCTGGCGTCCTTGGACACCAGCGCCGCGGTCTCGCAGTTGCCGATGATGCCGTAATCGATGCCGGCGGTGGTTTGGGGCTTGGCCATAGACTCTATCCTAGCGCTTAGCCGCGGGCGCTTCTAGATACCACGTAGATCGGATAAGCTCGACATCTTCGCTCATTGCCGGATCAGGGCAAGGACTTCGTCCCGCTTCTGCTCCATGAGTTCCCGGAAAGAGGCCTCGAGCGTCAGCCGGATCACCGGTTCGGTGTTGGAC